>DFKL01000028.1:12374-23993 GCA_002373535.1 Prevotellaceae bacterium UBA3646
CGAATCCGCCAGGCACCTCAGAAGGGAAGGAAGATCGGTTTCTCGTCATGGAGAACGGTTCTTCCTTCTTTTTTCGTATATGTCGCGTGGATAGGTGACGGCAGTGTGGCTATTTCAGGCTCAGTCTCAGTATCCTGGCCGTCATGTCGCTGATTTTGTACCTGTCGTCTATTTCGTATGGGGCAACCCATACGATTGCTCCGGTCTGGTCCGTAACTACAGCCTGGCGCTTTTTTTCCAGGATGTTTACCTTCCTGTCGGTAAGGAAATCGGACAGCAGCTTGCTGCCGTGGCGCATCCCGTATGGCCGGAACCTGTCGCCGGCCTGCATCCTGCGGACGGTGAGCGGTAGCCGTATCGTGTCAGCATCCACATAGGCTATGCCTTTTTGTATGGCTATGTCCTTCACTTCTTCGACGTTTAATGTCGGTAGGGCAGGGGCATCTTCCGCCTTCTCTACGACAAGCTCTCCATTGATGACCGTTGCCGTATGTGTCGCCGAATGCCACAGTCTGCCTTTGCCGTCGCTGTCCTTGTGTGCATAGATGTCCAGGATCTGCGAGCGTGAGAATCCCAGTGGCCGCAGGTGGGTGAAGAAATCAGCCTCCTCACCGCCTGTCTGTGTGAGAGTCAGGTTCCTTGCCGTGCGTGCAAGGCATTCCGTGATGTTTGGGTTCAGCTGTTTCAGCAGCGGCATTAGGTCCAGCCTTATTCTGTTGCGCATGGCATCCCGTTCCATGTTCGAGTTGTCCGTTACGTAGGTCTGGTGCTGTGATTCAAGGTACTCGATGATTTCCTTACGTGTGACTCCCAGCAGAGGCCTGACGACTCTCAGGCTTCCTATCATCCTGTCTTGCTGCATACCTTGCAAGCCTTGTATGCCGGTTCCCCTTATCAGGTTCAGCAGGATTGTCTCAGCCTGGTCGTCCATGTGGTGTGCAACGCATATTCCCTCAGCGTCCAGCTCCTTTGCACGTCGTGCAAACCATGTATAGCGCAGCCGGCGTGCAGCCATCTCGATGCTTTCCTTGTGAGCCAGGGCTTCTGCCCTGGTGTCGAAATGCATTACTTCAAGGGGAATCTCGTTTCTTCTACAGAAGTCTCGGACAAATGCTTCGTCCCTGTCGCTCTCGTTTCCGCGCAAGTGGAAGTTGCAGTGCAGGGCATACAGGTTGATGCCCTCTTGTTTCATGAGGAGGGACAGTGCTACCGAGTCAGCTCCGCCGCTTAGGGCTGCCAGCCAGACGGATTCCTTGCCGCTGTCTTTGGAGAGGAGTAGGGCTTTGGGAAGTCTCAAATTCTTATTTCAACAGTTTCTCAGCAATTTTGTCGCCCAACGCCGCGGCTTTTTCCAATGCCTTGCGTGACTCTTCAGCCTTGCCTTTGTCACGCAGGATGACGCCCAGTATGCGCCATGCGTCGGAGAAGCTGCCGTTTAACCTTATAGCCTCGCGTGCAGCACGCTCGGCATCGTCCGGCTGGTTAACCCTGTAGTTGAGCGATGCAAGTTCGGCATGCAGTATCGCTTCGCCCGGATTCAGCTTTATTGCGCGCTCGATGTCGTTTAGCGCAGCCGGATACATGCGGCACTGTGCTTCAAGTTGTTCGCGCTCGTAGTAGAACAGGTAAGTGAGCGAACTGCTGCCTGTCAGATGCTCGTATGTGTTGTAGTCAGCTATTGCTTCGCGCTTGCGGCCAGCCTGTGTCAGGTTTACGGCACGCAGCAGCAGTATGGGTGCTGCATCCTTGGGGTAAGGCTTGGAGAAGCACGCCATCGCGCTGTCCTGCATCTCGATGACGGCCTGTATGCTGTCACCGCGCATTTGGCGGCATTGCGATGCGTATACAAAGTGCTCGGCACTTCGCATGTTGGTCTTGCATACGTCCAGGAACTCAGCTTCTGCTTCGTCGTACTTCTTCTGGCCAAACAGGCAATGGGCCTTCAGGATATGGTATATTGGCAGGTCTTTCACCTCAATGGCACTGTTTGTCTGGTCTATGGCAGTCTGCAGGTTCCAGTCAGGGTAGGGTGGTGGTGTGCGGTTTGCAGCCTGATACATCATGCGTGCCATGCTGTACATGATTTCGTCCTGTGCTATTTCCTTGACCTTCATGGCCTGCCGGTATGTCTTCGCGGCTTCCTCGTACTTGCCTTTCGCACATAGCATCTCGGCCTTCATCGTATAGCCGGCGGAACTTGCAGGGAATTTTCCTATGAACGACTCCGTCATGGCCAGATACTGAACGGTATCCTGGGTCCCGTACAGATAGATGAATGTCTGTGCATCTTTCTCATCGTCTGGCAGGGTCTTTGCGATATATATGTCACGATAGTCCTGGCGTGTGGCATCCATGACGCCAAGTTTCAGCTGCTGTACGAAGCGTATGTCTATTACGTATGCCTTGCCGTCCTTGCGTCCTGCAGCCTGTGTCATGCCTACCGTCTCGCCGGCCGCATTCATGGCCGGCACTCCTGTCTGTCGTTCTTCCAGGGGGGCGCTCAGGCTGATGTAGCTATATACGTCATTGAAGATGTCTGTCTTTGTGATGCTGTCCTCCGTTGCAGGAACCTTGCTGTCTGTCTTGGAGTTCGGCATCAGCCAGATATGTTCTCCCACGGCGGGCTGTGCCGAATATACGATAGGTGCGGCGGTCTTCCTTGCGTTTGTGGCAAGGACAGCCGTATTGTACAGACTGCTGGCACCGTCTATGCCAACGACCTGGTATTCCTTCCCCCTTGTGTCTGTGACGCAGGCGCGTACGGCGCCTTTCATGATATCATACTGTGTCGCGGCATGGCCCTCCGCGTCTATCCATATGCCCTGGGCTTCCTGCATTTTGCCTGCACTATTCCATGTATATACCGTGACCTGTGTTTCGTGTGCCTTTTTCTGCCATTTCTGTACTTGAGCCATTATGCCTTGGCAGCAGAGCATACATATTATGTATATCGTTGTCTTTCTCATGTTCATGACATTTTTGTGTTCCGGTCATTGTCCTGTTCCCAGCAGTTCCCTGGCATTGCTGACGGCTGCCTGGCTTACGTTGGAGCCTGACAGCATGTTGGCAATCTCGACAACCCGCTCTTCCTGTGTAAGCGCACTGATGTGCGTGAGGGTCGCATCCTTCGTGTCGGTCTTCCATACACGGTAGTGGTTACTGGCCATGGCGGCAATCTGTGGCAGGTGTGTAATGCTTATGACCTGACATCCCGAGTTTCCCATCTTTTGCATGATGCGAGCCATGCTTTCCGCAATATGTCCCGAGACACCTGTGTCGATTTCATCAAAGATGATGGTAGGCAGTGCCGTGGCACCCGTAAGCATTTGCTTGAGCGATAGCATGACACGTGCGATTTCACCTCCGCTTGCGACATGCTGTATCTCCTGCAGCGGTGTGTTCTTGTTTGCAGAGAACAGGAACGAAACCATATCTGCTCCGTTCGTAGAGGGCTGTCGTAATGTGTTGATGCTGACGCTGAACCGGACATTCGGCATACCTAACGTTACCAGGCTTTTGACCATGGCCGTCTCTATTTCCTTCGCGGCCTTCGTACGAGTCTTGGTCAGTCTTGCGGCTAAAGTGTCGACGGCTGTGCGTGTGGCCCTCTCTGTCTGTTCCAGCTCGTGGATATGCTCCTCGCTGCTGTCCATGGCACTGAGCCGCTCCTTCAGCTTCGCCATGACGGAAATCAGTTCGTCCGAACAGACTGCATGGTGCTTTTGCTCAAGCGTATACAGCATGTTTAGCCTCTCGCGTACGTATTCCAGTCGTTGCGGATCGCATTCAATTCTCTCGCTTTCTGTCTCCAGTTCCTGTGCTATGTCGCGCAGTTCGATACAGCACTGTCCTATGCGCTCTGACAGTTCCACAGCCTGTGGATAAACCTTGCCTATATTGCCTAATTGTTGAGAAGCACTTCGCAGGGCATCCAGTGCAGACTGCTCGTCTCCGTCCAGGATCTGGTAGCCTGCAGTCAGGGACTGACATATCTCTTCGGCATGTTCCAGCATCTGGCATTCGTGTTCCAGCATCTCGTCCTCGTTTGGCTGTGGCTTGAATTCCTCCAGTTGTGTGTACTGAAAACGCACATATTCCTCGTCATCCTTGTTGCTTCTGGCAGCCTCGCGAGCTTTTTCCAGATCCTTTACGGCATTGCACCATGTCTTGTATGCACTCCTGTATTGTTCCTGCAGAGACAAGCCGTCTTTGCTCCTTCTCAGGTTGCCTGCCAGGATGTCCAACACCGAAAGTTGGAAATCCTCGTTCGAAAGCAACAGGTTCTGATGCTGCGAGTGGATGTCCAGCAGTCTTTGTCCCAGATCCTTCAGTGTAGAGACAGTCGTGGGGGTATCGTTGATGAAAGCCCGGCTTTTGCCAGCCGACGTCAGTTCCCTGCGTACTATGCACATGGCGTCATAGTCCAGGTCGTTGTCGGCAAAGAATCCTTCCAGGTGATATCCCTCAATGTCAAATGTAGCCTCCAGGGTACAACGTTGCTTGCCAGCCTGTATTGCGCTGAGATCGGCACGCTCGCCCGTCAGCAGGCCTATGGCACCCAGTAAGATGCTTTTACCGGCACCCGTCTCACCGGTAATGGCACTGAAACCTTTGCCGAAGTCTATATCAAGATGCTCAATCAGAGCATAGTTTTCTATATGTAGGTGTCTTAGCATAAATTGGTTTGCGGACAAATTCCCTTTAACCTTCTATTTCCTGATTTTCTCCCATTCGTTTGCCAGGCTTGCGTTGATGGAGAAAAGGACGTCGTATGCCCGTTTGCGTTGTTCAGCAGAGCCCTTGCCCTTGAAGATGTTCACCAGTTCGTCTTTCTTGTATTCACAGAACAGTTGCGGAATCTGGCTCATGCTGCGTCCCTGATGGGCCTTGTCAAGCAGTTCGATACATTCAAACATTGCATCCATTGCCGTTTGTGCCGAGTCTGCCATCTGGTCCAATCCCTTTCGGTGATACTTGTATGTCAGTTCACGCAAACTTTCCATCGAACCGTCCATGTAGTCATTGAGCATTGCAAAGCGGTTGGTGTTGTCGCTGAATGCAGCCCAACCGGCAAAACCGAGACTCTGTGCCTTTTGTACGATGTCGTCTACAGTCTTGAATACCTCAGTACCTCCCATCGGCGAGAACGAGTCCAGATCCATTCCTATAATGAAATGCGCATAGTATGCCAGCAAGGCAATCAGCTGGCTGTTTAGATTCTCAGGATTCCATTCCAGCTGGTCTGCCGCGTCAAAGCGGAAATTGAAGGCAGCATCCCGTACGCTGTATAGTGTCGTTGTGTACGATGCATTGTATACAGGCCTGCTTGCGTTCAGGAGCATAGTGCACTCAAACATGCCGTTCTGTTCGTTGTACTTGTTTATCGTAACATTGAACGTACATTCTATCTTCTCATTCTCCTGGTACCTGATGTCCGTCCATTGGTGCGTGTTCAGGAATTCCTGAGCTTTTTCACGAAAGGCATTGCACGCATCAGTCTTCGTGTTGTTCAGTTTCGAAGTGTTGATCAGCACCTTTGCATTCAGTTCCTGAGCCACGGCTCCTGTCGTAAATATCAAGGACAGGGCGAGGAAGACATACATGGTTTTGAGCAATGCCTGTTTCATTCTTGTGACTAATGTTTGGCGAAAAGCCTTGCGACGATATTTTCTGCCACCTCCTCCTTGGGCATCAGAGGCAATGGTGTCGAGCCGTGCTCGTTGATAATGGTCACCTTGTTGGTGTCAGTGCGGAAACCGGCACCCTCGTCTTGCAAGCAGTTCATCACTATCATGTCCAGATTTTTGCGCGCCAGTTTCTCCCGGGCATGTTCCATGGCGTTATGCGTCTCCAGTGCAAAGCCGCACAGCTTCTGGTCCTCTCGCTTGATACGTCCGATTTCAGCGGCAATGTCCTTCGTAGGACTAAGGTGCAGGACCATCTCGTTGCCTTCGCGCTTGATTTTTTCTTCAGATGTCGTCGCCGGAGTGAAGTCTGCAACGGCAGCACACATTATGGCTGCAGAACAGTCAGGGAATACGGAAGTAGCGGCATCATACATCTCCTGTGCACTTTCTACGTGCGTTACATGTATCAGCTGGGATTCCCGGATGTCCAGCGAAGTAGGTCCGAGAATCAGTTCCACTCTGGCACCGCGTCTTACACATGCCATGGCAAGCGCCATTCCCATTTTGCCGCTCGAATAGTTCCCGATGAAGCGGACCGGGTCTATCTTCTCAAACGTCGGACCGGCCGTGATCATGATACGCTCGTTTCCGAGATCTCCGTCTTTCTGTGCAAACCAGTCCTCCAGCACGTTTACGATCTGCTCAGGTTCCTGCATGCGTCCCTTGCCCTCCAGCTTGGATGCCAGAAATCCCGTGCCAGGCTCGATAATAGTGACACCGCGTGATAGCAAGAGCAGCAGGTTGTCCCTGGTCGAAGCATGGGCATACATGTCCAGGTCCATGGCAGGAGCGACAAAGACAGGAGCTTTCATGCTCAGGTACGTAGTAATCAGCATGTTGTCGGCAATACCGTGGGCCATCTTGCCAAGAGTCGAAGCCGTACATGGTGCAATCAGCATGGCATCAGCCCACAATCCCAGGTCCACGTGACTGTGCCACGAACCGTCCTTCTGGGAGAAGAACTCACTGACTACAGGCTTTTGGGTCAAGGCGCTCAATGTCACCGGGGTTATAAATTCCTTTCCGGCAGGAGTTATTACGACCTGAACCTCAGCCCCGCGCTTTATCAGACAACGAATCAGCAGGCACGCCTTGTATGCAGCTATTGAGCCGGTTATTCCGAGAACGATCTTCTTACCTTTCAGCATCTGTCGTTTGCAGCAACTATTGCTGGTATTTGAATTTCAGTTTTGTCAACACCTGTTTGGTGTTCATCGTAAAGTCACTCTGCATCATCCAGTTGTAGTAACTCGGTTCCAGGCGCAGGACATCGCGTAGCAGACGCCCCTTATGCTTGCCGAAGTTTATTTCCACTTCGCCCTTGTCGTTATATATAAAACGACCGGCAAAGTCCACGTTCTTGTCCCTGCTGCTGAATTCTGCGAGAAAGTCAATACTGTTCTCCAATATGTCAGGATAATGATCCAGCTGAGCCTCCAGCACTTCCAGCGTAGCCTCGGTGTCCGCCAAGGCAGAGTGCGCGTTCTCCAGATCCTTGCCGCAGTAGAACATATACGCTGCAGCCAGCGTGCGTTGTTCCAGCTTGTGATATATGTTCTGTACATCCACGCGGCGAGCAGCATTCAAGTCGATATTCACCTCCGCACGGATAAATTCCTCAGCAAGCAAGGGAATGTCAAAGCGGTTGCTGTTGAAGCCCGCTATGTCACACCCCTCAAACAGACATGCCAGTTCCTGTGCTTTCTCACGGAATGTAGGACAGTCTTGCACGTCATGATCATATATGCCATGAACCAGGCTTGCCTCTTCCGGAATGTGACGTTCCGGGTTGATGCGCATCGTCAGGGACTGGCGATTGCCATTGGGCTCCAGACGTATCAGGCATATCTCTACGATACGGTCGCGCGCAATATCTGTGCCCGTAGTCTCCAGGTCAAAGAAGACAATAGGCTTGTCCAGATTCAACTTCATCTTTTCGCTGTTTTTTCTCGCGGACTAATCTTCTACGCGCATAGGCATCAGCAGCATCAGCAGCTCCTCATTCTCCTTCTCCTCCGCAGGACGCACCACTCCGGGACGGCTTGGGTCGGCAAGTTCGAGAATGATGCTCTCGCCATCCAGTATGTTACATATTTCAATCAGGAACTGGCAGGAGAAGCCGATGCTGATGGCATTGTTGTTGTAGTCACACGTCAGATACTCCTCGGCACTCGTAGCATATTCGTTGTCCTGACCCGTCAGGCGAATACTGTTCTGCGTCAGTTCCAGCTTTACCAGGCCGCTGCTCTGGTTACAGAAGACACTGACACGCTTCAATGCACTGCTCAGGGCCTGACGGTCAATGGTGGCACGGTACGGGTTGGTCGTAGGTATCACGGCATTGTAGTTCGGGTAGTTGCCGTCTATCAGACGGAAGTGCATGGTCATGTCCTCTGTGGTAATTGTAGCGCGGTCACTGGTGTACATGATATGCACGTCCTGCTCGTCACGCCCTATCACATTCTTCAGTATGGTGGCCACCCTTTTTGGCAGGATGAAGCTCCCCTCGATGCCAGGAGCGACATTCCTTATTATGTTCTTGACCAATTTCCTGCCGTCAGTACCGGCAAAGATTATGTGATCCTGTTTCAGGTCAAAGAAAATACCGTTCATCACCAGACGGACCTCGTCGTTTGCAGTGGCAAACAGACAACGGTTAATGCCGTTCAGCAACACCTCCGCCGGGATTGTCAGTTCATTTCCTTCTGTCACAGGACGTGGGGCAGGGTAGGCAGCCGCATCCTGAGCCATGATAGTGAACTGGCCACTACTGTGGCGCCCCTTCAATTCCAAAGTATTCTCGTTGATCTCCAGGGATATCGGCTGCTCAGGAATCTCGCGCAGGCTGTCCATCAGAGTCTTGGCAGGTACGCAAAAGCGTCCCGTACCCTCCTGCTCTAGGATAGGCAGCGACGTTATATAGCATTTCTCCGAATCACTTGCAGTCACCTGCAGCTGACCCTCTGTGACAACCATAAGGAAACAGTCCAGTATAGGCATGGAGTTCTTGCTGGCCAGAACCTTGCTGGCACTTGTAATACGGCTGTTCAAAGCCGTGCTTGATACTTTGAAATTCATATAATATAGGTTTAGTCTTTATTCTCGCGCAAAAATAGTCTTTTTTCCTGATAACACAAAAAAATAGACATGTAAATTTGCCCGTGTTCCTCTTTTTGCCTACCTTTGTAGTCGAATAAAAGCGACAGATTATGGAATTAATAGGAAAAATCATTGCCGTTCTGCCAGAGCGCAGCGGTGTGTCAGCCCGTAGTGGCAGTGAGTGGAAGGTAGCATCATACGTAGTCGAGACGGTTAACGAACGCTTCCCACGCAAGATGATGTTCGAGGTATTCGGCGCAGACAAGATTCAGCAGTACAACATACAAGGCGGAGAAATGGTACGCGTCAGCTTCGACATAGACGCCCATGAGTACAACGGACGCTGGTTCAACTCCATTCGTGCATGGAATGTAGACCGCAATATCGAGTCGGCACCTGCAGCAGTGGCAGCACCAGTCGGCGCTCCGTTCGAGTCCGCCCCTGCAGCAACCCAGGCAGAAACACCCGTCGAAGCCCCCTTTGCTCCCACTACAGGAGGCGAGGACCTTCCATTCTGATATTTCCGGTAAATCGACAGACTATAAGACAAGAACGACACCCCGTATCAGGGTGCCGTTCTTTGTCTTATGTGGGGTCGCACACCTACATCACTGTCCGTATGCTATATGAGTTAAGCCTCTGTTAGCCCTTCATGTCTCTCCAGGCCTTTCATTCTCTTGCCCGCTTCGCCATCAACTCTCAAAAAGACTTTGAGTAATTTGTGAAAAATGTCTACATACCCTTTCTCAGGAAATTGAAAACCCTACATCTTTTGGACTTATAAGCCGCTAAAACCAGAAGGTTAATGCCCCTTCGTCCCTACGTCTCCCATATATGTCGTATATATCTTGTATTCATGGCCTATAAATCGACACCTCGACCGCACTCTGAAAAATATTTACAGATTGTGAAGAACTTAAACACCTTGGTTCCCCAAAATCTCTAACCGGTATTATTGCGACCGTGAATAATACAGGCTAATGTCTTTCCAGAATCACAGATTGATTTCCAGGACATTCTTGTCTATGTCCAGTATGGCTCTCAGTACGAAAGTAGAATCTGTCGGTTTTGTCGGGTCAGTACGCGAAATAGTTTCGTTCACCTTGCACTTTGCAAAAAACTGCATGCTGCCAGTCGATGTCTCCTCTTTGGTTATCGCAAGGTCTCCGCTTATTTGATAGTGAAAGGCCAAGATGTCTCCACTCTTGTTCTTTCGTGTGGCAGCTTCCGTCAGTTTGCTTTCCAGAATACTGCGTATGCGAGCACGATCCTCTTCGGTAACCTCGGTGCGTTTCAGGATGTCGCGTCTCATCATTGCATCGTCCATGTAGTTGCCCTGAGGGTGTAATTCCAGATACCGCTCCATGGATGCAACCGTATTGACCTCCTTGGCATATACCCAATCCAGACTGTCCTTGCGCTGTATCTCGGCAAACTCCTTGTTGCGCTTTTCTTCCTCCATCATGCGCACTCTCATTTCCTCCTCCACTTGCGCATCCAGGACATCTTCCTTGTACTTGAAATATGCCCCTGCAGCCCAGATACTGCCGATTCCAATCAGGAGAAACAGAAAAGCAGCGACCCACCAAACCGTGTTTGATTTCTTCCCCACCTTCTTGGTATTCGGGCGCCCCTCGTCAGATCCGGCATAGTCGTTATGGCCACTTTGTACCTGTCCGGTGCCTGTCTCTTCGGTAGCAGACGGAGAATCCCCGCCAGTCTCAACAGGAGAGTCGCACTCCGGACATTTCGACTGGTCGTCCAGCATCCATTCACCACAATGTGGACATTCTCTCAAATGTCCCTTGATACCCACACCGCAATGTGGACAAGTAAGCGCCATTGACGAAACCCTCTGCCCGCATTCCGGGCATCTAATCATAGCCATATATACAAAGTTTTACTCATCAATTACAGTCTGTGTCGCTTTCTAGACCCATTCTGCCGGTTCTTGCGACAAAGATACAAATAAAATGTAAAAACAGGCACATCTCTTTTCCAGAAACTATACATATAATATTTTTATGCACCTTATGTTATTTTTTGAAGGCCAAAATGGTTGCCCCATAAAGCACGGCAGCCCTTTCTGATTGTAAAGTCATAAAACAAAGTGTTTTTGTCTAACCGCACGTTTATAATGAGTTTATTATTATATTTACACCTAAAACCAGTCAATAATACTTGCAAAAGAGGACAGAGCCATCGTTTACGGGACTATAGACAAGATGAACGTAATAAACTCTCTATTTCATAACCTCTGTCACGATTTGGCTTAGCCCTCGTGAACTTTTGCAAAAAAAAGAAATATGGATAACGATAGAGTACAAAGTTTAATAACAAATATATCCGGGTGATAGAAACAATCTGTAGCTCGAATCCCGTTGGCCCTGCAAGGAGATTGCCGGTAAGGGTAAATAGTATGTGGAACAAATATAGTGCAAGTGAGGACAAAAACGAACCAGTTTGATTTTGTCGGGTGAAGCCTATATCATCAAAATATAAGGAGAATTGAAAATGCAAGACTTTGCAGCAATTGATTTTGAAACGGCGAACAATGAGCGCAGCAGTGTATGCTCCGTAGGAATTGTCATTGTTCGTAATGGTGAGATAGTAGATTCGTTCTACTCACTCATCCAGCCGGAGCCGAACTATTATAACTATAGGTGTTCTCAGGTACATGGTCTCTGCTGTGCCGATACCGATGATGCACCCGTCTTCCCCGAAGTCTGGCGACAGATAGAGCCACTTATCGAAGGACTTCCTCTTGTGGCCCACAACAAGCCCTTCGATGAAGGTTGCCTGAAATCAGTGTTCCGCGTCTATCAGATGGACT
>DFKL01000172.1:0-168 GCA_002373535.1 Prevotellaceae bacterium UBA3646
TCTTCACCTCCACCTGGGGAGTGATTTTGTCCAGAGCCTCCTTCCAGATCTGGAGGGCGGGCTTCTCTGCACTCTGCATCTTCTCGCCTACGATGTCGAGGGCTGTGTAGAAGATGGTGTACGAAATACTCTTCTTACCAGAGTACATCAGATGATTCACGAACTTCG
>DFKL01000172.1:366-533 GCA_002373535.1 Prevotellaceae bacterium UBA3646
TCAACCTTAGTTTACAACTCAAAACAGATTTTTGTTAATCACTAATCTTTAGTCTCTAATTTCTAATCCCCTAATCTCTAATCTTTTAATCTCTAATCTTTTAATCCGAGATTACTTCTTAGCCTTGGGACGCTTAGCACCATACTTCGAACGACGCTGTGTGCGGT
>DFKL01000172.1:679-7782 GCA_002373535.1 Prevotellaceae bacterium UBA3646
CTGTGCTCCTGCAGGTTGTGACCCTCTCCGGGGATGTAACTGTTCACTTCCTTCTGATTTGTCAGACGGACACGGGCGACCTTACGCATCGCCGAGTTAGGCTTCTTAGGTGTGGTAGTGTAGACGCGCACGCATACGCCACGACGCTGGGGGCAGCTGTCGAGCGCAGGGCTCTTGCTCTTGTCTACCAACACGGTACGGCCTTTTCTTACCAATTGTTGAATTGTAGGCATTTTGTCTTACTTTTTATTTATTAATTATGTATATACGCTTAGGCAGGGCACATTATGCCCATTCGGGTTGCAAAGGTACAACAATTATCCGAAAACGCGAGGCAGACATCCATTGAAATCTACCTCGCGTTCGCAAAATCTGCAGAATTTAAGTTTATTTAACTAAATTTGGTATTTTTAAGAGAGCAACTCACGGACTCGCTGGCTTATAACCTTACCGTCGGCACGCCCGGCAAAGCGTCTGGAGGCTACGCCCATCACCTTACCCATATCCTTGGGACCCGATGCTCCGACCTCGCCAATTATATCCTTCAGCCCGGATGTAAGCTCCTCGTCCGTCAACGGCTTGGGCAAATATACCTCTATGGCTGCAACCTGACCCAGTTCCTCGTCCGCCAGATCCTCGCGCCCCTGCTCCTTGTAAAGCGATGCCGTATCCCTGCCCTGCTTTACCAGCTTGGAAAGAATCTTCAACGCATCCGCGTCACTAAGTCCATCGCCTGCACCAGGAGCCGACTTTGCCTCCAGAAAATACTTCTTAACATTCCTCAAAGCCATAAGGCGCACCTTGTCCTTTGCCTTCATAGCATCCACGATATCGTGGCTTATCTGATCGAAAAGCATAATATAATATTTTAAGGTTTTAACAAATATGCCACAAAATTATATAAATTTATGCAAACAGGACAAATAAGAGACAAGCGTTTTTTGATTATTGGAAAAGTTTAGTAACTTTGCTACACATACACATATATGTAACATACATCATTGATCATTGCGTGTGCGACAGACGTACAGAAGCGTAAGATCGGTCGTGCCTTTCGCTATATCTTCCAGGAAAAAGACAAATCACAATAACATAAACAATTAAAATGATGAAGTACATCGTGACATTGGCTACAGCGCTCTGCGTAGTAGGCATCGGGCTGACCTCATGTAGCAAAGAAAAGCCGAATCTGAAAGAGACTTCGTTTGAAACCATCACTGTAAAAAGGCAGGATGTTACCATTCCCGTGAAATTCAGCGCAAAGTTGAAAGGAAAGACGGACGTAACGATAACGCCGCAAGTCAGCGGACAGCTGACACAGGTATGCGTAAACGAAGGCGACCTGGTAAAAAAAGGCCAGACTCTGTTCATAATAGACCAGCGTACAGCAAAGGCAATGCTGGTTACGGCGGAGGCTAACCTGCAGTCTGCTCTGGCTGCAGAGAGTACGGCCAAACAGAAGTATGAGTCGAAGAAGAACCTTTTTGAAAGGAACATAGTGAGCAAGTTCGTGCTGGACAACGCACTAAACGACTACAAGCAGGCACAGGCCTCATCGGCCCAGGCACGCGCACTGGTGTATTCGGCAAAAATCGAGCTGGGCTTCTGCACAATTACGGCACCTGTGGACGGTATCATAGGCGAGATCGACGTTCGCGCCGGAGACCAAGTGTCACAGGGAACAGAACTGACAGTACTGAGCGGCAACACGACGATGACAGCCGAGTTCTCGGTAACAGAGTCCCTGATAGAGATGGCGGTGTCGGACACCCTGAGCCTGGACAACAAGGACAAAGACATTGCAAGACTGCCGGAAGTTACGTTTATAATGAAGAACGGCACGGAATACAAGTATAAAGGTCGCATCAACAGCATAACAGGCATCGTGAACGACGCTACCGGCTCATTGGGCGTGAAGGCAACATTCCCCAACCCTGAGGGTATGCTGAGATCGGGCATCCAAGGTACAGTAGTGCTGCCTATGGAGGAAAAAGGCGTAATATTGATTCCACAGGACGCCGTTGTCCGCCTGCAGGACAGACAGCTGGTGTACAAGGTCAAGGCAGACAACACAGCGACTGCCGTCACCGTGACGACGGAGAACCCGGGCAACGGAAAGGACTTCATCGTAACGAGCGGACTGAATGTAGGTGACCGAATAGTAACTGTCGGCGCGAACAACGTATATGAAGGGCAGCAGGTTATTTTCTGATTGACAATTGGCAATTGACAATTATGAAGAACAATTTTTTCATCAACCGACGCGCGATGGCATGTGCCATCAGTATCGTCATAGCACTGGTGGGCATCATTTCGATGAACACGCTGAGCGTAGAGCAGTATCCGAACATCGCACCGCCATCGGTGGAGGTCTCAACCACCTATACAGGTGCCGACGTGCACACGATAATGAAGTCCGTAATCCAGCCGTTGGAGAAGGAAATCAACGGTGTGTCGGACATGACATACATGACATCGAAGGCAAGCTCGACTGGCAACGTAACCATAACAGTATACTTCAAGCAGGGTATCGACCCGGACATGGCGGCCGTAAACGTACAGAACCGTGTATCGCAAGCTGCTTCGTCACTGCCTTCCGAGGTGACTGCGGTAGGTATCAAGGTGTCGAAGAAGCAGAACAGCATATTGCGCATCATCGGCATCAAGGGCAGCGACGGAAAGTACGACGACAACTTTATCTCGAACTGGATAGACATCAACCTGACTCCGCGCCTGAAGCGTATCTCCGGTGTAGGCGACGTTATAAACCTGGGTAACACCTATGCACTGCGCGTATGGATGAAGCCCGACGTGATGGCGCAGTACGGACTGGTGCCAGAAGATGTAATCAACGCCATAAACAGCCAGAGCTTCGTGTCATCGACAGGTTCTTTGGGCGAACAGTCGAAGAATGCCTACCAATACACGATGAAATACAAGGGCACCCTGACCAACGTAGATGATTTCTATGACATCGTGGTACGTACCGGAGACGGCGGACATACGCTATACTTGCGCGATGTAGCCGAGGTAGAGATAGGGGCCGAGAGCTATACATTCACGGGTGTGGTGAACGGAGAGCCGGGCTCTATGTTCATGGTATACCAGTCACCAGGTGCCAATGCCACGGAGGTCAATGCCAGGATTACATCAATGCTGGAGGACCTGAAGCCAATGATGCCCACGGGGCTGGAGTACTACACCCTGCAGACATCTGACGACTTCCTGTTTGCCGCCATACACAACGTAGTCGAGACTCTCGTCATAGCCATCATTCTGGTAATACTGGTGGTGTTCTTCTTCCTGCAGGATATAAAAGCGACGATAATCCCGTCTCTTTCCATCATCGTGTCCCTGATGGGAACCTTTGCCGTGGTAATGGTTTCGGGCTTCTCGCTGAACATACTGACGTTGTTTGCCCTGGTACTGGCTATCGGTACCGTCGTGGACGATGCCATCGTGGTAGTGGAAGCCGTAATGGGCAAGCTGGAGAGCGGCATTAGCGATGCACGCGAGGCCACACGCCAAGCCATGAACGAGGTGTCGGTAGCCGTCATCTCTTGTACATTGGTATTCATGGCCGTCTTCATCCCTGTATGTTTCATAGGCGGCACGTCAGGCACTTTCTTCACGCAATTCGGCGTGACCATAGCATCGTCCGTAGGCCTGTCGTGCGTATCTGCAATGACCCTGTGTCCTGCCCTATGCGCAATAATGATGAAGGCTGCCGACGAGACGCAGGACAAAAAGAGCCTGATTTACTATACAAAGAAAGCGTATACAGCCAGCTATAACGCTATCCTCGCCAAGTACCTGAGCGCCGTGCGCGTGTTCATCAAACACAAGACGGTATCCTGGTGCCTGCTGGCAGTTGCAAGCGTACTGCTGTGGTTCTTCATGACGAACCTTGCATCAGGACTGGTTCCGCAAGAAGACCAGGGAATGTTCATCGCAGAAGTCAGGGCACCGGAAGGCTACACTCTGGGGCAGACTGAACAACTGATGAAGAAGGTAGAGGAAAAGGTAAAGGAGATTTCTGAGCTGGAAAGCTATGCCACCTGCTGCGGCTACGGTCTGCTGGCCGGCAACGGCTCCAGCTATGCCACCCTCGTAGTACGCTTGAAGAACTGGGACGACCGCAAAGGCGCGGAGCATAATATAGAAAACGTCATAGACCGTTTCAACATGTCCTGCCAGGACATCAAGAATGCGATGGTGATGGCATTCCAGATGCCGCAGATTCCGGGCTATGGCACGAACAACGGCGTAAGCCTCATCGTGGAAGACCCGACGGACGGGAATATGTCAGAGTTTGCCGCAAAGACAGACATGTTCCTGGGCAAGCTGATGGAACGCCCGGAGATTGCCATAGCGTTTTCGTCATACTCGGAGCGCTTCCCACAGTACGAAGTGAACGTAGATGCCGTCCAGTGTGACCGCGCCGGGATATCCGCAAAGGAGGTCATCAGCACACTCGGAAACTATTGCAGCGGATCCTACATAGGTAACTTCAACCAGTTTGGCAAGGTCTATAAGATAATGGTAGCCGGTGCTCCCGAATACCGTCTTGACCCGTCGTCGCTGTATAATATCTTTGTCAAGGTAAAGGGCGGCAACATGGCACCGCTGAGCGAGTTCGTCACGCTGAAGGAGGTGGTCGGCCCTGCCACTCTTGAACACTTCAACGCCTACCAGTCCATAACCTGCAACATATCAACTGCTGCCGGCTACAGCGAAGGTGAGGCTCAGGCTGCCATTGCCGAGGTGTTCAAAAAGGAGATGCCAAACTCCTATACCTACGAGTACAGCGATATGTCCCGCGAGGTGCATGAGTCTGCCAACTCGAACACCACGGCCATGATCTACTGCGTGTGCATAATACTCATCTACCTTATCCTGGTATCGCTCTACGAGTCGTGGTTCACGCCGATGGCCGTGCTTCTATCAGTACCGTTCGGACTGATGGGCTCGTTCTGCTTTGTGTATGTATGCTCGCTCTTCGGCATGTCGGGTATGGACAACAATGTCTATCTGCAAACCGGTGTCGTCATGCTTATCGGCCTGCTTTCGAAAACGGCTATCCTGATTACCGAGGTGGCCAGTGAGCAACGCAAGCATGGCATGGATATTGCCGAGGCGGCATTCTTTGCCTGCGAACAGCGTCTGCGTCCTATCCTGATGACGGTAGCCACTATGATAATAGGCATGGTGCCCCTTATCATTGAGGGCGGTGCAGGAGCTAACGGCAACCGTGTCCTGGCCCTCGGCGTAGTCGGTGGCATGAGCATTGGTACAATTGCCATACTCTTCGCTGTCCCGGCTTTCTTCATCGTATCGCAGAAACTGCATGAACGGTTCCAAGGTCATGACGTTATAAAGAATAATGAAATAACGGGATAACGCAATAATGAACAACATGAAAACCAAGAACATATTAGTCGCTGCAACCGTGTGTCTCCTGTTCACCGGATGTAGCCTGTACAACAAATACGAGAAGACGGTGGAAACGCCTGACAATATCTTTGGCAGCAATCTCCCCAAAACAGTTTCGGACGGCGACACTGTTTCCATCGCTCAGATGTCATGGCGCGAGTTTTTCACGGACCCCATCCTACAGTCGCTAATTGAACAGGCTCTGGAAAACAACACTGACCTGAATACCGCCCGTATCAACATCAAGAAGAGCGAGGAGGCACTGAAGGCGGCCAAGCTGGCGTACCTACCATCCCTGAGCCTGTCACCGCAAGGTGCAATCACAAGTTTCGACCGTGCCAAGGCGACAAAGACGTACAACCTGCAGATGGTACTGTCGTGGGAGCCTGACATATTCGGCAGGATAACCAGCAAGAAACGTGCGGCTAAAGCCGTGCTGATGCAATCGCGTATGGCGGAGGAGGCCACACGTTCGAACCTGATAAGCTGTGTGGCCCAGCAGTATTTCTATCTGCAGCTGCTGGACAGGCAGTTAGAAATACTCACCATGACAGACAGCCTGTGGCATGCATCGCTGGAAATGGAGAAAGCCCTGTTTGACAACGGACAGGTCTATTCCACTGCCGTAAACCAACAGGAATCATCGTGGCTGGAGGTGAAGACGCAGATTGTGGATTTTCGCCTGCTCATACAGGAAATAGAGGATGAAATGTGCAGTCTGCTGTGCATCACTCCTCAGCACATAAGGCGTTCAAAGTGGCAAGTGACATCCAAGTATCATACTGCCGCCAACAGCAACAGCCTGTTTGACAAACAGTTCCTGCGCATAGGCATACCTGCCCAGATATTGGAGTATAGGCCTGACATCAAACTGGCCAACTACTATATGGAGGAGGCTTTCTACAACACGCAGTCTGCACGTGCTGCCTTCTTCCCCAATCTGTCGCTGTCGGGTATCATAGGATGGACGAATAACGGCGGTGGCATAGTGACGAACCC
Source organism: Prevotellaceae bacterium UBA3646 (assembly GCA_002373535.1). GTDB lineage: Bacteria > Bacteroidota > Bacteroidia > Bacteroidales > Bacteroidaceae > Physcousia. Next base: position 7,112 of record DFKL01000172.1, read on the forward strand.
CGGTGCCCTGCTACTGCAGGCCATCGGCTCGCTGTCGCAGCCTATATTCGCGCGCGGCCAACTGAAAGCCGGTCTGAAGACGGCAAAACTGACCGAGCAGAACTTGCAGAAGAAGTATGTACAGACTGTAATTGACGCCGGCAAGGAGGTGAACATGGCAATGGCCCAGTGCCAGGCGGCCCTCGACAAGCAGGGGCACTACCACCGTCAGGTACAGGTGCTGCGTGAGGCCTTTACCGATACACGTTTCCTGATGGAAAGCGGTGAGGCGAACTACCTGGAGGTGCTTACCGCCCAAGAGAAGCTGCTAAGCGCTCAGCTTAACGAGGCTGAAAACATCTACGACGGTGCAGAGGCCGTAATAGCCCTGTACATCGCTCTCGGTGGCGGAACAAGGTAACGGACTGTCCACAGAGAGGAACTATACGACGCCTGCTGGTGAGAACCGGCAGGCGTCGTGTGTGTCGAGGGATATTATTTGGGTCGGCGGGACGTAAAGTGTGGCGGTGCTTTGGGGAAAATTTTAGCTTAGAGAATTAGAGTTTAGAGTGGGTGAAGAGGGTGGCGAAAGGTGAGGGGATGTTAATATTTTTCGGAAAGAGGTTGAGGTTTTGATTGGACGGCCTTTAGCCGGCCTTTAGCCGGTCTTTAGCCGGCGACATAGCGGTGAA
>DFKL01000076.1:0-31336 GCA_002373535.1 Prevotellaceae bacterium UBA3646
TCCTCTGTATAGCAGTACTCGTCGTTTTTGCCAAGTGTGCAGCGGTACAGTGGCGGTGTTGCCAGATATAGGTGGCCACGACTGATGAGCTCTGGCATATAGCGGTAGAAGAGCGTCATCAGAAGAGTCTCAATATGATGGCCGTCGACATCGGCATCGGCCATGATTATTACTTTATGGTAGCGCAGCTTTTCGTAATTTGCCTCTTTCGAGTCTTCGCTGAGGCCGAAACGTACACCGAGAGCCTGAAGTATGTTGTTTACCTCCTCATGTTCGAAGGCTTTGTGCCACATGACACGCTCAACGTTGAATATCTTGCCTCGAATTGGCAGTATTGCCTGAAAATGACGGTTGCGTCCTTGCTTGGCTGAACCGCCGGCAGAGTCTCCCTCGACTATGAACAGCTCGCAGTTTGCGGCATCTTTGTCCGAACAGTCGGCAAGCTTGCCAGGGAGGCCGCCTCCGGACATCGGAGACTTACGTTGAACGCTCTCACGCGCCTTGCGTGCCGCAACACGTGCCGTGGCAGCCAGTATTACCTTGTCAACGATAAGTTTGGCCTCGTGCGGGTGCTCTTCAAGATAGTTGGCCAGAGCTTCGCCTACGGCTTGCTGTACTGCTCCTGCAACCTCGCTGTTGCCAAGCTTCGTCTTGGTCTGTCCCTCAAACTGCGGTTCTGCAACTTTGACAGATATGACGGCGGTAAGACCTTCACGGAAGTCTTCGCCACTGATTTCTACCTTGTTTTTGGCAAGTTTCTCCAGTTCCTTGGTACACTGCTGTTCAGCATAGGCTTTCAGCGTGCGTGTCAGTGCCGTACGGAAACCTTGCAGGTGTGTGCCACCTTCTATCGTGTTGATGTTGTTTACATACGAATGCAGGTTCTCCGAATAGCCGGTGTTGTACATGATGGCAATTTCAATGGGAACGTTCTGCTTCTCTGTGTTCAGGTAGATTACGTCGTTAATGAGATGTGTGCGCGTCGAGTCTATGTAACGGACGAAATCCCTCAGGCCGCCTTCGCTGTAGAAGACCTCCTTGCGTATGCCCTCTATGCCGGCCGCTTCGTTCTTGTCGGTGCGCATGTCTGTCAGGGTAATACGGATTCCTGCGTTCAGGAAAGCCAGCTCACGCATGCGGTTGGCCAGTATGTCATACTCGTATTCAGTAACCGTGAAGATATCTGAGTCAGGCCAGAACTGTTGGCGTGTACCGCGCAGTTCCGTCTCACCTACGACCTTTACGCTGTACAGGGGATGTCCTGTTTCGTATTCCTGCTGATAGATCTTGCCGTCGCGGAACACCTGCGAGATCATATGGCTGGAAAGTGCGTTTACACAACTCACGCCTACACCGTGCAAACCGCCGGAAACCTTGTACGAACCTTTGTCAAACTTACCTCCGGCATGTAGTACGGTCATCACGACCTGAAGTGCGCTGACCCCCTCTTTCTCATGTATGTCTACAGGGATGCCTCGGCCATTGTCTTGGACGGTTATTGAGTTGTCTTCGTTTATTGTTACTTCGATATGTGTACAATAGCCTGCCAGAGCTTCGTCTATAGAATTGTCGACGGTCTCGTATACCAAATGGTGCAAGCCTTTTTTGCTGATGTCGCCAATGTACATGGCAGGACGTTTGCGAACTGCCTCAAGTCCTTCCAGTACCTGGATGTTGGAGGCACTGTAGTTGGATTTGTTCTGTGTTTCTTCCATTATTGAATTTCTTACTTTTACGCAGCAAATATACGAATTTTAATTGAAAATAATGCAAAGCATTATAATTTAATTTGCCTTGCCGCGGCATCAATGGAGATTAATGTTTTTTTACGAAAAAAGCAACCATCTGTCATGATGGTTGCTATATTCTTTTGCCTGTAAGCAGATAGGGCTATCCCAGTTTGCTTATATACTTGGCCAGTTTGCTCTTCAGGTTGGCAGCCTTGTTCTTGTGTATGATATTGACTTTTGCCAGCTTGTCCAGGGCTTTCTGGATGTTAGGGTACATCTCTGTTGCAACGGCCTTGTCTGTAGTGGCACGCAACTTGCGCACTGCATTACGCATGGTTTTTGCGTAATATCTGTTGTGCAGTCTCTTCTTCTGTTCCTGACGAATTCTCTTCAGGGATGATTTGTGGTTTGCCATTTGTTTGTTTTGTTTAATTTGTTAGTCGGAGTCTGATGTGGTATGGCTAAAATGACCTCGCACCTCTCTCCTGTTTCGTAGTCCCTAGGGGAGTCGAACCCCTCTTTAGAGAATGAAAATCTCTTGTCCTAACCGATAGACGAAGGGACCTTACCTTCGGCTTTTATTGCCAGTGCATAAAGGACTTTCGTCCAAATTTGCGGTTGCAAAGGTACATTGATTATGCGAAATGACAAAATATTTTACTGAAAAAATACTGTTAGTAAAGTAAAATAATATGTTTGGCATGGCATAAGAGCCATAAAAGAGTAATTTTGTATCTTGTTGAATGACAGCAATAGCATAAGTGGCAGGTGGAGACGACGAAGGCAATAGTTTTGAACTGTATCAGATATGGAGACAACAGTGTCGTTGTTTCGTTCTTCTCAGAAAAGTTCGGCACGATTTCCTCTCTGGTCAGGATGCCAAGGACAAGAAGGAATGACGCCCGCTACTCATTGTTGCAGAGACTCTCTGTCGTAGAGGTTGGGCTCGATTATCGGGAATCACGTGAGATGCAGGGCATCAGGAACATTTCATCATTTCATACCTGGAAGAGCATACCATACCATCCGCTTAAGGTATCCGTAGCAATGTTTCTTGCAGAATTCCTTTATAATGCTTTGAGGTCCGAAAGCCAGAACGCCAGGTTATTTGATTTTCTCGAGAAATCGTTGATATGGTTTGACGAGACCGACAATGGAATATCCGGCTTTCATCTGATCCTTCCGCTGAAACTTACGTTGTTTTTAGGTATTAGGCCAAATATTGAGGGGTATAAGAGAGGGATGTTCTTTGACATGCAGAGCGGAGTGTGCGTGGATGTGCCTCCGTTACATAAGTATGTACTCACTAGGGAAGAGGCTGCTTTCTTGCCGCTCCTGCTCAATACGGACTACGGACAGATACATACGCTGGCTCTTACCAGGGAACAACGTTGGCACATACTGAAGATAATAATTGTATATTATCGACTGCATGTGCCAGGTTTTTCTCCCTTGCGAAGCGCAGATATACTTCGTGAGGTATTTTCGTAGGTTTCGGGACCTTGCTTCTTCTATTTATGCATCTCCGGACAGGAGCTTCAGGTCTTCCTTGCTTCTCAGGCAGGCAGGCGTTGCATCGACGCGAGATATTATATCATCATCATCCATGCTGTCTGCTGTATAGATAAAGATGTTGTGCTTTTGATGCCTGATTATGGTATTGCCACCTTTACCATATAGTTTTTCATAGAATTCCTTTAGGCGTTCCTCTTTTTCGGCCTCTTCTTCCGTAAGCGTTTTTTTCTGCTCTATTTTATGGTCGCTCATACCATTTATGCTCTGTATGCCGAAACCAGTTGCAAGCAATGTAATCTTTACTTTGTTTCCCAGAGACGAATCGGTAGCCAGACCCCATTTCGTTTCAACGTCTTTGCGGAATTTGATCAGGAATTCGTGGACTTCGTTCATCTCCTCCATCATCAGGGATTCATTTTCCTTGTCGGCACAGAAGTTTATGTTTAGCAGGATCTTTTTGGAATTGAAGATGTCATTGTGGTTTAGCAGGGGAGAGTTGAGAGCCTCTGTTATTGCCTTTGTTACACGGTTGTCCCCTTCTCCATATCCCGTACTCATGATAGCGACGCCTCCGTCCTTGAGTACTGTCTTTACATCCTGGAAATCGAGGTTGATAATGCCGTGCATGGTAATTATTTCGGCAATGCTCTTGGCTGCCGTAGACAGGGTGTCGTCTGCACGGGCAAATGCATTGATGACCGTCAGCTCTGGGTATATTTCGCGAAGTCGCTCATTGTTTATGACGAGCAGGGCGTCTACGTGTTTTGATATTTCCTCGACACCGTCCAGTGCCTGTTTTATTTTCGGCATGCCTTCAAAGAGGAAAGGAATGGTCACGATGCCCACTGTCAGGATTCCTGCTTCCTTTGCACATTGTGCAATAATTGGAGCGGCACCAGTGCCTGTACCTCCACCCATTCCTGCAGTGATGAAGACCATGCGTGTACCGTCGTTTAGCATCTCCTTGATGGCATCCATGCTTTCATTTGCAGCTTCGCGGGCCTTTTCGGGGCGGTTTCCTGCTCCAAGTCCGTCCTTGCCCAACTGAAGATGATTGGGAACGGCGCTGTCATCCAGTGCTTTCTTGTCAGTATTGCATACTACGTACGAAACATCATGTATGCCTTCGCGATACATGTGGTTTACGGCATTTCCTCCACCTCCGCCTACACCGATGACTTTTATTATACAGTTGTTTGTTTTGGGGAGATTTACTATTGGCAGTCCCTCAAAATCCATATCTTGCTGAAAATCCATAATCTTGTCGTGTTAAAGTGTTAGTCTTCCTGGTTTAGTGCGTCCTGTATGATTTTCCAGAAGTTCTTCTTGGCCGGTTTGGGATTATTGTCTTCAGGCTCTTTGTCGATGGGCGTATCTGGAACGACAGGTGGCTTTACTTCCGTTGGTTCTTCATTATTGGTGTTGCTGACACAGTTTTGGTCGCCATGCATCAATAGTGCAATGACTGTGTTCATGCATCCGTTGTCGGCAATGTGTATACCCGGAGCGGTACTTATATCCGATGGAAGCTTTGCTATGCGTACGATTTTGTCTGTATGGGAGAATTCATGGAAGGCCTCCTGCAAGGCACGTATCTGTGATGCACCTCCCGTGAACACTATTCCGGAAACAAACTTTTCGTTGTGTGCCTTTAGCTGGCTCCACACATTGCTTAGGATTTCCTCGTATCTTGCCTGGATTATGTCGGATAGGATCTTGTCGTCTACGTTCCTTTCGTGCGAGATTGCAAATGTCTTTGTCTCCTCACCGCTGACGAAAGTCTTCCATGCGTATCCATGACGTAGTTTTAGTGCTTCTGCTTCCTCGTTTTCGACAGACAGGCAGGTAGCAATGTCTGTCGTGACATTGTTGCCACCCAAGGGAATTACACATAGCTTGCGTAGGATATTCTTAGTATATATGCTGACAGTTGATGTGTCGGCTCCGAGATCGACAAGAGCACATCCCGAACGTTTTTCTGATGCATTGAGTAATGTGTCTGCAAGTGCCATGGGGGCAATTAGCAGCTCTGCAACGTCGTAGCCGGCAGAACGTATGCATTTTTCGATGTTTTCCTGAAGAGAAGTGCGGGCTATGACGTTCATGAAACTTGCTTCCAGCATGTCTACCTGCATGCCTACTACATCAGTTTCCGTACGGGTCCCGACATGATATTCCTGTGGGACGACCTCAAGTATTTCCGAGTCAGTATATACTACACCACGGTTCGTGTCCATCAACTGGTCTATCATGTCGTTTGTGACTTGGGTCTTCTCTGTAAATGTACGCTGGACCTTGTTTTCTACAGAATGTAGAGACTGCCCTCCCAAACCGACATAGACACGACGTACGCTTTTTCCAAGCTGCAGCGATATCTGTCCCAGGACACGTGATATTGCCTGTGTGGTCTTGTCAATATTGTCCACCACACCCTTGCGGATGCAGTTGGATGCATTTTCCTCGGCTATTGCCATGATTTGCATGGTTCCGTCAGCCATTCGCTGTCCTGCAATGGCACGAACTGCCGTTGTCGCAAGTTCCAATGCTACGATAATGTCTTTGTCTGCCATAGTATATTGTTTCAGTTTATGTCTTTCTTTGTACACACTACCTGCCCTTTGAAGCTCAGGTCTATGAAGTCATATTTGTTCCATCCGGCCTTGTCCAGTCCCTCTTTTGTGAAAACCAGGTATTTTTCCATTTTCTCTTCAATATCCTTGGCTTCACCTATTCGGATATGATGTTCACCTGTTAATGGTATCAGTTCGATGTGCTTTTCGTCTATTACGTTTACCTGCTGAATTTCGGTATCCCATGGTTTGTTGTTGTTTATGAACAATGCCAGCGGAAGTAGTTTGTCCTTTGCCAGTTTCTTGTTGATGTTCCCGGTAAACAGACACAGGTCCAGATTAAAGTTTCCTGCAGGCATTGCATGACCGTTGGCATCTACATAGTATTCTGTGTCGTTAGTGATGACGTGCATTACCGGTTTACGTGGAACGACGCTGATACAAAGATTGTGCTTGGGTGTAAAATAGCATTGTACAGAGTCTATATATGCATTCTTGCATATAATGTTCTTTATCCTGTTAATGTCTATATTTGATATAGTCTGACCTTGTGGTGAGATATGCTGGCTTGCCAGGATGTCGGATACGAATTCCTTCTTGATCAAGCTGTTTCCATTATTGCCGTGTATGACTATGTCAACGCCGTTGCAGACATAGTCATCGTTCTTGCGGGACAATGAAATGACGGCAAAGAGGAGATAACCGACGATGCTTGTCAATAATATTATTTTAAAGGCAGTTTTCATATAGGCTGTCTGTTTCTTTTGTCAGCTCCTGGATTGTCAGTTCAGTATGTTTGCTATTTCTCCGGAAAGATCTTCGATGTCGCCGGCTCCTAATGTTACCAGGACGTCGAAGTCTTTTTTACGGACCAAATCCAGTATTTTGTCTTTCGGGCATTTTTGCTTTTTGACGTTGCTTGCCAGATTATCATAGATCAAGTCTGACGTCACTCCGGGAATCGGTTCCTCGCGTGCGGGATATATGTCTGTTATTACGACATCGTCCAGTTGTGAAAGGGCATCCGCAAATTCCATGTAGAAGTCACGCGTCCTGGAGTATAGGTGTGGTTGGAAAATCACACGTATACGGCGTCCTTCATATAGTTGCTTTATGCTTGCAAGGCTCTTTCTGATTTCTTCGGGGTGATGTGCATAGTCGGACAGATATACCATGTCATTACGTCGGACGCGGAAGTCAAAGCGGCGGTCGACCCCGCCAAAACTGAGCATCGCACGACGGATTTCTTCTTCTGTGGCACCGGCAATCTGCGCCAGTGCCATGGCACCGATGCCGTTGTCTATGTTTACGGTCACAGGCACTCCCAACTCGATATCCTTGATGTCTCCGAGAGGTGAGACGAGGTCGAAAGTTATCCTGCCGTTGCCGGTTTTTATATTTTCCGCATGGATATCACCGTCTTCAATTCCATATGTATATGTCGTTACACCTTTTTGAGTGTCTGGCTTCATTTTCAATCCTGTATGTAGGATGAGAAAGCCGTTTGGGACAATCAGGCTGGAATATTTGCGGAATGACTCCAGATAGGCATCTTCTGTTCCATATATGTCAAGGTGATCGGCATCCGTAGAGGTAATGACTGTTGCCCATGGCGTCAGCCAGTGAAACGACCGGTCAAACTCATCAGCCTCGATGACCACGTATTGACTTTTTTTGGAAAGGATGTAGTTCGTGCCGTAATTCTTTGTTATTCCCCCCAGGAAGGCATTGCAGTCCACGTGGCTTTGATGTAGTATATGGGCAGCCATTGACGATGTCGTCGTCTTGCCATGCGTGCCGGCGACGCACAATCCTTTAAGTGAGCGCGTCAATGTTCCCAGGACCTGGGCACGTTTCTGTATGTCGAAGCCATTGTCGCGGAAAAATGTCATCTCGGTGTGAGAGTCGGGAATGGCCGGAGTGTATATCACGAGGCACTCGTTTTTGTCTTTGCATGCCTTAGGTATCAGGCCGACATTGTCCTCGTAGTGTATCATGGCACCTTCTTTTTCCAAGGCATGTGTCAGTGTACTTGGTGTCTTGTCATATCCGCCTACGGTAACACCAATGTTCAGGAAATAGCGGGCTATGGCGCTCATTCCTATTCCTCCGATACCTACAAAATATACTGCTTTCATTATAGTGTCATTTTATTCTTGTATGATTGCTATACCCCTTCGTCTGCCAGTTCCAGGACCTCCTTCGCAATTATGTGGGCAGAATCCGGAATTGCCATTTTTTTTGCATTTGCTCCCAAAGCAGACAGCTTGCATTCATTTGCGACGGTTTCCAATGCAGTAGGTATGAGTTTTTGTACGGCTTCCGCATCACGGACAATAATTGCCGCATCACGATTTACCAGAGCCATTGCGTTGTGTGTCTGGTGATCTTCGGAGACATTCGGACTGGGAACCAGGATGCTTGGCTTGCCGAGGAGACACAGTTCACTTATGCTGCTTGCACCTGCACGGCTTATGACCAGGTCGGCAATACGATATGCCTTGTCCATTTCTTTTATAAAGTCATATACGATCAGGTTCTGTGGCTTTCCCCTTTTGTCCAGTTCCTGTCTTATCATGTCTTTATAGAAACTTCCCGTCTGCCAGATAAATTGTACATGCGAGGTCTCTATCTTGTCCAGGGACGACAGGACGCTCTCATTCAGCGTCTTTGCACCCAGGCTGCCGCCGATTATAAGTATAGTTGGCTTGTCCGTGTCAATCCCGAAAGTCTTTGCAGCTTCTTCGCGTGATATGTCGCTACACAGTTCCTGACGCACAGGATTGCCGGTTAGCATAATGTTTTCTTTAGGGAAGAAACGTTCCATTCCTTCGTATGCTACACATATTTTGCGCGCTTTTTTTGCCAGGGTTTTATTGGTAAGGCCAGCAAAGCTGTTCTGTTCCTGAATGAGACAGGGAATACCCATGTCATAGGCAGCATTTAGCGTAGCAGCACTTGCATATCCTCCAACTCCGACGGCAACCTGTGGCTTGAACTCCATAATAGTGTTGCGTACCATTTTCTTGCTTCTAAGGAAGTCAATCAGCACACCGATGTTTCTTGGACTCCACAGAGGGCGTATCAATCCGCGAACCGGAAGACCTTTTATGTCATATCCGGCAGCAGGGACACGCTGCATTTCCATGCGGCCGTCAGCCCCGATAAACAGTATTTTTGTATCAGGGCGTATTGCCTTGATGGCATTGGCTATGCTCACGGCAGGGAATATGTGCCCCCCGGTACCTCCGCCACTTATGATAACTCTTGTTTCCTTCATGATTCATTCACTTTTCTCTCGGTATGCACGACCTCGGAATCCTCATCTATCTTTCTTGCCGAGCGGCTTACGCTTAACATAATTCCCATATATGCACAGTTCACGATAGTACTGGTTCCACCACGGCTGATTAATGGAAGAGGCTGGCCCGTGACGGGCATGGCACCGACATCTACGGCCATGTTTACCATTGCCTGAGTAACCATCATCAGTGCAAGTCCCATTATCAGGTAGGCAGGAAACAACGCTTTACACCTTTTGGCAATGATCATGGAGCGGTATAGTAGGAACATGTATAGAAACATGACAGAAACGGCAGCAATTATTCCGCCTTCTTCGATTATTATGGCATAGATAAAGTCGTTGTCTGCATGAGGCAGATAGTCTCTTTCAACCGAATTTCCGGGCCCCTTGCCCAAAATACCGCAAGTTCCGATTGCAATCTGAGCGTGCGTAACCTGGATGTCTTCGGTAATATTAAAATCGCGTGGGTTGTCTGGTATGTCGCTCCCTTTCTTGATTCTGTTTGCCCAAGTCTGAACCCTGTGAAGGACAGGAACGTTGTCCTGGTGCCACTTCTCCATTACCGAATCAGGGATTGAATATATAGCCACCATTCCGATTATGATACTGCCGCCTATAAGGGCGACAATGGATAACAGCCATTTCGTCGGTATTTGCGTGTAGAAGCCAATTGCGCATAGCACCATGAATAGAATGCCTGCGGTACTTAGGTTTTCAGGCGCAATCAGAGCCAGTATCGTCAATGCGACGCAGGCAGCAAGCCTTACCCCGAATGTACTCACTCCGTTTTTTGTCCGGAAAGTGCTGAAGACAAATGCCGAGAACATAATCATCCCTAATTTTGCGACCTCGCTGGGCTGAAATGTAAGCGGACCCAGTGGAATCCATCGTGCGGCACCGTTCTTCTGCCCTACGAAATAGGCTATAACCAATAGCACAAGAGAAATCAGGACGAGCACTAACCCGATTAGCTTGTATAGTTTACATGGCAATATATGCAGCACCCATGCGATGCATATACCAAAAAAGACGATGCTGGCATGCTTCATGACAGGAACCCAATATTCTCCGTTGGAATATGACATGTTGCTGGATGCACTATAGACCTCTATGACCGAAATCATGCATAGTAAAAAGAATATCATCCACAAAGTAAGGTCACCTTGCAAAAATCCTTTCTCCCTGAAATTCTCTCTATTCCAATTTATCATTTTATTTTTGTCTTCAGCATTATTTTTTGTCTACAGAGCCTTTACCAAGGCTTTGAACTGTTCGCCACGATCCTCCATGTTCTTGAAAAGGTCAAAACTTGCACAGCACGGACTCAGCAGGACGGTATATCCGGGTTTAGCCATTTTTACACATGCTGCGACACAATCCTTCATGCTATGTGTGTCAGCAGTAGGAATACCCATTTTGTCGAAGAAATTATGCAGTTTGGTGTTGTCTGCTCCCAGATACACGATTCCTGCACATTTCTGCTTTACCAGCTCACGTATGGCTTCGTAGTCATTACCCTTGTCTTTGCCGCCGATGATCAGGATCGTCGGCGTCTCCATGCTTTCAAGTGCATACCAGCAAGCATCGACATTGGTCGCCTTCGAGTCATTGATAAAGTGTACGCCACCTACGGTCGCAACCTTTTCGAGACGATGCTCGACACCTTCAAAGTCAGACAGGCTCTTCCGCAGGTTTTCGTCACTTACACCAGCTATACGGGCAGCTATGCCGGCAGCCAGGGAGTTATACATATTATGCTTACCATGCAGTGAAAGAGATTCCTGCTCCATGTTAAACGGAGTCGGTTGCTCAATCGTATACGTTCCGTCACATATATAGCCTATCATTCCTTTCTTGCTCAATATGGAAAAAGGACATTTTTTTGATTTTATGCCATACTTCTTCAGTTCCTTCTTTATGATAGGATCGTCAGCCCAATAGATAAAAGCATCTTCCTCTGTCTGGTTCCGGATAATACGCATCTTGGAATCAGTATAGTTCTGCATGTTATTGTCGTATCTGTCCAGATGGTCAGGAGTTATATTCAGGAGGATTGCGATGTTTGCACGGAAATCGTACATGTTATCCAACTGGAAGCTGCTAAGCTCGATTACATAGTGAGTATAGCTGCACCCTTCTGCTATCTGCAGAGCCAGTGAGCGTCCGATATTGCCAGCCAGTCCTACGTTGTACCCAGCTTCCTTGAATATATGATATATCAGGCTTGTCGTGGTTGTCTTGCCATTGCTGCCTGTGATACATATCATCTGGGCGTTAGTGTAACGGCCGGCAAACTCTATCTCGCTGATTATGGGAATACCGGCATCTGAGGCTTTTAGTACTATGGGGGCATTGTCAGGTATCCCCGGACTTTTTACTATCTCATCCGCAGATACGATTTTCTCCTCCGTATGCTTGTTCTCTTCCCATTCAATTCCATATTTGTCAAGAATATCCTTGTACCCGGCCTTGATGTTTCCCATATCGCTTACAAAGACCTCGAAGCCTTTTTTCAGGGCCAGTACGGCAGCGCCTACTCCGCTTTCTGCAGCACCGAGAATTACCATCCTCTTCATTATATGTATAAATTATGAAGTACTATATTGTTATTTCTGTTCTTATCTGATCTTCAAGGTGACGATTGCCAATGCCGCCATTATTATCGTAACAATCCAGAAACGGATAGTTACCTTGCTTTCCAGCCAGTAGCCCTTCGGCCAGTAGAGGAAGATTTTCAGATCCTTTGTCAGGTCCTCTGGCCTTACACGGAAAGTGTCATGTATCGGTGCTCTCTTTATTATGCGCCATTTCTCCCCACGCTTGTTACCCATCTTAGCCACTTTGGTCTGTAATAGTACGCTGATACTTTCTACAAGGAACACAAAGCAGATGACTGGGATAAGCAACTCTTTGTGAATGATAATGGCAGTAACGGCAATGATTCCTCCGATAGCCAGCGAACCGGTGTCTCCCATAAAGACCTGGGCGGGATATGCATTATACCATAGGAAGCCAATTAGGGCCCCCATGAAGGCCAGCAGGAAAATAACCACCTCTTCCGAACCGGGGATGAACATTATGTTCAGATAGCTTGCCATCGTGATATGGCTTGACACATAGGCCAGAATAGCCAGGGCAGCACACATTATGGCAGAATTGCCGGCACACATGCCGTCCATTCCATCGTTCAGGTTGCTGCCGTTACTAACACCCATTACCACAAACGTTACGACTATGACGAAGAATATCCAGCCGGCAGCAGTCCTGTATTGCCCGAGGAAGGAGAACAGGTTACTATAGCTCAGGTTGTTGTTCTTTACGAACGGTATTGTCGTTATCGTGCTCTTGACAGGTTCGCTTTTGTGGATGACAATCTCTGTATCCCCCCTTCTTGTCGTGGTGACGTTTTCGCGAATCACCGCATCAGGGCTCTGCCATAGGACCAGGCCTATCGTCAGGCCCAGCAGAGCCTGGCCGGCCAGTTTGTATATGGGCTTCAGACCGTCTTTGTGCACTTTCATCTTAATGTAGTCGTCCAGAAAGCCGATAAATCCCAGCCACAATGTCGTGACAAGCATCAGTATCATATATATGTTGCGCAGTCGGCCGAACAACAGGCAAGGAATAATGGTAGCGACAATAATTATCACCCCACCCATTGTAGGCACGTTCTTCTTCTGCACGCCATACGGGTCGATACTGGCATCCCGCTGTTTTTCGTTGATATTATGCTTTTTCATCCATTTGATGAAATACTGGCCGAACCACATGGATATCAGGAGACTCAGTACCAGAGTCAGTAACCCCCTGAACGAGATGTACTGCCACATTCCGGAACCACTTATACCATAGCTTTCAAGGAGCCTGAACAGATAATATAGCATATTAGTCGTATTTTATTGTAATGTTACGCAATGCCAAATGCTTCGCGTATAACCTCGTGATCATCAAAATGATGTTTGATTCCCTGGATAATCTGATAATCTTCATGTCCCTTTCCTGCAACCAGCACGGCATCGCCCGGACGGGCCATCATACATGCCGTACGTATTGCCTCACGACGATCCACGATGCTTATCGTCTTCTTCATGTCTTCCTCGGTCAGGCCGGCAAGCATGTCATTGATAATCTCTTGCGGATTCTCAAATCGTGGGTTGTCGCTGGTAATAATTACATGGTCGCTGTACTTGGCGGCCTCCTGGGCCATAAGCGGACGTTTTCCCTTGTCGCGGTTTCCTCCGGCACCGCATACTGTCCAGCATTGGCCTTTGCCGTTCATAACCTCGTTTATGGTAGACAGGACGTTTTCCAGTGCGTCAGGTGTATGCGCATAGTCTACAATAGCCGTTATGCCGTTATTTGAGCGTATTGTCTCAAAACGGCCATTGACAGGTTTCATTGCGCTCAGTTCTACGAGAGCATCCTGCCTGCTTATTCCCATCATGCGAAGAGTCCCATATACAGCAAGCAGGTTCTGTACGTTGAAACGGCCTACGAACTGAACGAATACATCCGTATCGTCAATCTTCAGTGTCATACCCTCAAAGCTCTCCTCCAAGACCTTTGCGCGGAAGTCGGCAATACCGCGTATAGAGTAGGTCTTGACAACAGCTCGTGTATTCTGGGTCATGACCATGCCGTTTCTGTCATCTGCATTCGTGACTGCAAACGCATCTTTGGGCAGCATGTCAAAGAACCCCTTTTTGGCGTCACGGTAGTTCTCAAAAGTCTTGTGATAGTCCAGATGGTCACGAGTCAGGTTCGTGAACACTCCGCCCGCAAACGTGAGTCCACCGATGCGTTTCTGTGCGACAGAGTGGCTGCTAACCTCCATAAATGCATATTTACAGCCGGCATCTGCCATTTCCCCCAGCAGGCGATTAAGGGTAATAGGGTCAGGAGTAGTACACTCCGTTGGACAGGCTTTGCCGTCAATATAGTTGCATACGGTACTGCATAACCCCGCTTTTATACCCATGTGCCGTACTATGTTGTACAGAGTGGTTGCAATCGTAGTCTTGCCGTTTGTGCCGGTCACGCCTATCAGTTTTATTTTCTTGGTAGGGTTGCCGTAGAATTCCGTAGCCAGCGGACCCACGGCATCCTCTGTATTGTCATATTGGAGATATGTGACGTTTTCAGACAAAGTCTCTGGCAGTTTTTCGCATACGATTGCACTTGCACCCGACTCTATTGCCTTGGCAATATAGTCGTGTCCGTCCGCCATAGTGCCGCGCATGGCAATGAAAGCCGTATTCTTTTCAACTTTGCGCGAGTCTATCTCCAGCTTGCCGATCTCAATGTCAGCATTGCCAAGAATGTTGGCAGGCTTGCAGTGCTCTATGATTTGAGTCAGTTTCATATACCTTGGTAATATAATATATATTATATAATATGTATCAGGCAATCCCCGTTCCTATTCCAAAGTCAGGCTTATAGTCGTAGGATTTGTAATTTTTGTACCTGCGGCAATGCTTTGCTCCTTGACCGTCCCCGTTCCGTGCAACTTGACCCTGAGGCCTCTTTTCTTCAATACATAAACTGCATTTCGTGCCCCCATGCCGGTAACGTCAGGAACATGCTTGTCGTCTGTGGCATCAGCTTTGCTGCGTGACTTTTTCTTCGTAGGAGTGTAGACAGAGAGACTGTCTGCCGCCTCTTTGGCATCGCGATCCAGCGATTGTGCCATTACGAATTGTGATATCTGGCTGAATACGGGGCCGCACTGGCCGCCGCCGGAAGCCGGCAGGCCACGCTTTACGATGCATACGATACTGCTGTAGCGGGGAGCTTCGCTCGGATAATACCCACAGAAGCTTACCATATATTTGTGTGAGGCATAGCTGCCGTTCTCCGAGAATTGAGCCGTTCCTGTCTTTCCGCTGACCTCAAACAGCTTGCTGCCGTTACCGGCTTTGTGCCCCAGACCGATCTTCACTACGTTGTGCAGGCAGAACTGAATGTCCTTCAGTGTTGAAGGCTTGCATATCTGCTGCTTTATTATTTCCGTTGGAAATTCGCGGATCACATGGCCGTTCACCATCTCAGCCTTAACGAATCTTGGACGCACCATGGTACCATTGTTGGCAATTGCGTTGTAGAATGTCAATGTACTTATCGGAGGCAGCATGGTGACATAACCTATACTCATCCATGGCAGGTCAGTCTTGCTCCAATATCTTTTTGGGTCATCCGGGCGTGGTATGATAGGTTCTCCCTTGCCGGCAAAAGGAAGGTTCAGCGGTATGCCTACACCTTCTCTCAACAGTCCGTCCACGAAAGCCTTGGGATTGTCGTGATAAGCCTTGTCTATGATGCGGCTGACACCTATGTTGCTGCTGTATTCCAGAATCTGTGATATTGTCAGTGTGCCATATCCTCCACGATGCCAGTTATGGTCTTTCATCGTGCGGCCATACATGTTGTATTGTCCTTTGTTGCAGTCTACGGTGTTGTCCAGTGTAATTTTGCCGTCGTCCAAGGCAAGCATTATGCTGGCGGTCTTGAAGGTAGAGCCGGGTTCCATCAGGTCGCTGACGGCACTGTTCTTCATTTCATAGTACTCTCCGTCTTCTGCACGGTGCATGTTTACGATAGCCTTTATGTCACCTGTGGCACACTCCATGACTATTGCAACACCTATTTCCCCGTTCACCGACGGCTCCTTTAGCTTGGCCACCAAGGCTTTCTCCGCAAAGTCCTGGATGTCCACGTCTATTGTCGTCATCAGGTCATGTCCCTGTATTGGTTCACGGTCGATTATGCTTACACGGCGGTTCCTGATTTTCATTCTGTGGCTCACACCGTTTTTCCCGCGTAGAATCGAGTCATAGCTAAGCTCGATTCCGTTTTTTGCAGCATCAGAGTCGCGCCACAGGTCTCCCAGCGTACGTGATGCCAGTGAACCATATGGATGCTTGCGCTGTAATATCTCTTCTGCATAGAAACCACCCTTGAACGAAGGGTCTCTCAGTAGAGGGAGTTGCTTGCATTCCTTATATTGTATATAAGTGGCATGACGAGGATATATCCTCCAGGCGTGGCTCCCTTTTCTCTTGCCTTTCAAGAGGCGCGTCCTGAACCACTCTGAAGTCTTGTCCGGGAAAATCTTGGCCAGTCCGTCACATATGCTGTCCAGCTTTTCGTCAAAGACAGAATCGCGATAAGCCTGAGCCTTGACTCTTGCCTTTTCATTCTTGTCGATGACGACATAATCCATGTAAATGCGATACTCCGGCACGGAGCCAGCCATCAGTTTCCCGTTACAGTCGTATATGTTGCCTCTGGTCGCCTGTATAGGTACGTTCTCCTTGACGAACATCTTGCTTACTTCAGTCCAGTACTCGCGCTTGCTGGTCATTGTATACAAGGCAGTACTCAGGATATATGCCCCCATCAAGCCCATAATGATGACAATGATCAGGAAACGTCCTATGCTATTCTTCTTGTCAGCCTTCATGTCTGTGTGTTACTTGTTTGGGGTGAATATATGGTATGGAGCCTTGTTGCTGACTCTTATTGTACTGTCTCCTAACGATTTGAGTCGTAGTTCAATCTGGCTTTGTCTGGTGCAGAAAGTCAGTTCGCTGTTTCTTGTCAGGCTTTTGAATTTCCAGTCCTGCAATTCTTCCCGCAATGTCTGTTCCTCGATTATTTCCTGTTGGGCACCATAGCGGTTGGTGATATATACTATTATACCGGCCACGATTACCACGAATAACCATATCTGGCGTTTGAACCACTGGCCGTCAATGCTAATCTGCCTCCAGGCGTCCCTTAGTTGCCTGAGTGCCAGTTCATCGTCTGTCTCAGCCTGTCTGCTCCTGCGTCTTACGACCTTTTTCTCAACATCCAATGTTTCTTTTTCCTTCTCGTTCTCTTTCATCTTTTCTCTGCAATGCGAAGTTTGGCAGATCGGCTGCGCGGGTTGTTTCTTATTTCTTCATCCGAAGGGACAATGACTCCCTTGCTTATATCTTTTAGCGCAGAAGTCGGATTTCCGAAAATCCACGCCTCTCTGTTGTCGTTCCCGTTCTCTGCTCCGGAATACCTTATGTGATTCTTGACTATTCTGTCCTCAAGGCTGTGATAGGTGATTACGGCCAGTCTGCCGTTCTTTTTCAGCACCGATGTTGCAGCATCGAGCATCTCTTCCAGGGCTTTCATTTCTCCGTTGACCTCTATTCTCAGGGCCTGGAATATCCTGGCCAGGTCTTTCTTTTCCCGCTCTCGACCCAATAGAGGCACGACAATATCGGCAAGTTGTCCAGTCGTCTTGATGTCCTTCTGTTTCCGGTGCCTTGCAATCTCTGCGGCAATGCGCCTGCTTTGCTTCAGTTCGCCATACATGAACATTATATCGGCAAGCCTGCCCTCCGGATAGTCCATGACAATGTCATGCGCGGTAGTCAGGCTTCTCCTGTTCATCCTCATGTCCAGGGGAGCATCGTACCTGAAGGAAAACCCCCTTTCCCCGTCGTCCAGATGATGGCTGCTCACGCCCAGGTCGGCCAGAATGCCGTCCACCCCATCCACCTTGTAGTACTGCATCCAATTGGCAACAAACCTGAAATTGCTGTGTACGAATGTGAATCTCTCGTCATCTGTTGCACCATCCTTGGCATCATTGTCCTGGTCAAATCCATAGAGATGCCCGCCCTTACCGAGCCTTTTTATGATTTCCCTGCTATGGCCGCCGCCACCATACGTCAGGTCAGCATAAATGCCGTCGGGCTTTATGTCTAAGCCCTCCATGCACTCATTCAGCATAACAGGAATATGGTAAGTCGGACAATCCATTTTTTTCTTGGGACGATATGTTTAGTCAGTCTTCGTGTTCATCAATGTCTCCAGGCTCTGAGCCAATTCCTCGGTACGCGACAGCATTTCAATGGCAGACTGCTTGTTCCAGATTTCTATGGTGTCATCTACGCCAATGAATCTGACCTCATAGTCCAGCCCTGCAATTTCCGCATATCTCTGCGGTATCAGTATTCGTCCGTTGCTGTCCATGTTTATACTTTCCGCACCTGCCACAAATCCGCGCAGGGCAGCACGGCCCTTGCTGTCAAACATGTTCGTACGTTGGGTGATGGCATCCACTTGGGCGTTCCAGACATTTTCAGGGTACAGGACCAGACACTGCTGGAACACGTCACGCCTCAGTATCAGTCCGTCAACGCCCTCACGCTGCATTACCCTTCTGAAAACGGCAGGAAGGAAGACGCGTCCTTTCTCGTCCATTTTTGCGTCGATATTGCCTGTAAATCTCATGTGCGTGTACCTTTTATTGATGAATTTGGGGACAAATATACAATTTTCTCCACAATTCCCCACCGCTTTTTTAATTTATTTTTGCAGGCGGCACTAATATTTGTTCAGGCCATCGTGTGCGACATGCGCCATGCAGTATTCTGCTGTCGATAAAATGGGCAATTTACGAACAATTTTAACATTTATGTTTCCTAAGATAAAAATATTGCAAGATAAGTTTTTCAGGTGGGGAATTTTTCTTAACTTTGCCGGCAATGATTAAATTGACTGTTCGGGAATATGTTTGGGAACACAAGGAACATTCCTGTGAAAGTAGTGGCCGTAGTGCTCATCGTCTTGCTGGCAAGTCCTTCGGTGTGGGCAAGACGCAAGGAAAAAAGGAGTGTGGTACGTCTCGAGACGACAATGGGAACAATACGTATTGCACTTATGGATGAGACACCTGTCCATCGGGACAATTTCCTGAAGCTCACGGAACAAGGGTTTTACGACGGGACGCTGTTCCATCGCGTTATCAAGGACTTTATGATTCAGGGCGGAGACCCAGCCAGCCGCACCGCACGTCAGGGCGAGGTCCTCGGCAACGGTGACGTAGGTTATACCCTGCCGCCGGAATTCTTCCTGCCCGATCTGTACCACAGGCGCGGCATGGTTGCGGCAGCCCGTGAAGGAGATGACGTCAATCCTGGCCGCCGCAGCAGCGGGTGTCAGTTTTACATCGTGTGGGGAAGGAAATGGAGGCCTGCGCCTCTCGATAGAATCCGCGCGTCTTGGGAAGAAAAGGGGTACGAATACACACGTTTTATGACAGACGATTATCAGACCCTGGGCGGAACGCCCCATCTTGATGGGGAATATACAGTGTTCGGCGAGGTGATAGAAGGTCTCGGCGTCGTAGGTGAAATACAGCTTGCCGACACGGACTCCAACGACCGTCCTGTCCGCGATATTCGTATCCTCAAGGCTGTCGTGGAGCAATACGGCCGTGCTGCGCAATATCGTTGAAACCGACATGTTTAGACGACATTGTGGTAAAAAGGCACAATTTGTCCATTTCTTCATGCACACGCGAAAAGAAAAGTGTATTTTTGTCGTCGCATAGGAGTATCGTTGTAGGTTATTTCGAGAAAACAAACGTCATGACATGAAGATAAAGTCACTTTTAATATCTGTTTTAATGGCGATGTCGTCAACAGTATTGATGGTTTCCTGTATATCCGAGGCACCATTGGAAATTGAATGCGATATCGATGAAATATATGTCCATGTAGACAAGCCTCTGGAAGTTTTCAACAGCGAGTCGGATACCCTGCACCAGTTCCTCCCTATTGATACCAGACACGTGTTTTCTGTCAGGCACGACGCAAGTCTGGGACGGTACCCAGTGTACATCAAGACATCCAAGGGCTCGACTGCATATATTGTCGTAGACGGCAGGGAGGAGCTGTTCGAAAACGGCATGCCAGTGGATTTCGCCGGTGAGCGGATTCAGAAATTTGTCGTTCGCTGTGAGAGTGGCGAGTGGAGCAAGACTTACGAGATTTCAATGGAGCGTCAGCCTGCATATACCGTTTTGACCGAGATGCTGATAGACTTCAACGGCAATTATACAGTCCAGGGCACTACCTCTGCTACACCAGGCTACTACGTCTGGAAGGAAACGGATCCGGTAATAACCAAAAATCTTTTCCGTGCCGGAGACCCTGTATGGAAGAACGGAAATCCCGGGTATATATTGAGCCGCGGGTCTTCCGCACCGGAGGACTATCCCACGGTACCGGTATTTAACGGAGGCATGGACGGAACAGACTGCGTCAAGTTGCATACACGCAGCACAGGCTCGTTTGGACAGATGGTGAACATACCTTTGGCAGCCGGCAGTATGTTCAACGGACTTTTCGATTCAAGCAAGGCATTGAGCGATGCCCGCAAGGCAACACGCTTCGGAGCGCCATGCCCCCATAAGCCTGTCCGTATCGAGGCAGACCTTAAGTACGAGCCGGGCTCAAGGTTTCAGGATTCTGAAGAAAATGAGATTACAGGTGTCGTCGACGAACCGGACTTGTATTGTGTGATCTATCGCAACGTCGACGAGAACGGCAATCCTGTCATGCTTGACGGCGACGACATCCTGACCAGCAAGTATATTCTCGGGGTAGCCCGTCTGCAACACACTTACAATATGGTCTGGAACGAGGAGGAACAGCGCCATATACCCGAACCGGTGCTTACCAATAGCCCAACGCATGGCGTCACGACAGAGTGGGGGCACGTGTCGATACCCGTCAACTACGACTTTTTCCAGACAGGGCACGAGAACACGCTCGACCCGGTGATATTGAAGAACCGTGGCTACAGCGTCGTGATAGGTTCGACCAGCAGCTGGCGCGGAGCCTATTTCGAGGGAGCGTTGGATTCCAAGCTGTATATGGACAATATCAAGGTCATCTTCGAGGATCCCGAAGACCAGGGCGACGATACGCTTCCCATAACCTCAGCCAGCATTGTCGTCGATGACCCGTTGGCATTGTTCCAGGAAGAGTCAGACAGCGTCCGGTATCTGGAAGAAGGGGCCACCAATATCATCTTCCCCGTCAAGTGGGATGCCGATATGAAATCCGTACCGCTCACCATTCATGCAGGAAAAGGCTATGCCGTATATGACGAGAACGGCAAGGCTTTTGTCTCAGGGACAAAGGTGGATCTCTCCAAGGATAAAGTCTTGAAGCTCAAGGTACGTGATTCCGAGGGCAAATTGGAAATTGTCTATACCGTCAGTGCCAAGTTCCAGGATCAGCCGGTTCCGACACTCTCAACAGCCGCCATCATAGTCAGCACCCCGTTGTCCATATTCAACAGCGTGGGTGACAGCGTGCAGGGCCCCTCAGCGTCCAACGAGATAATATTCCCTGTCAGGTGGGACGCCGTCGTCACCTCAGTACCCCTGACCCTCAATGTCAGCAAGTGGGCTACAATCCAGGACGCAGCAGGCAATGCTTTCGTGTCTGGAAGCACTGTCGACCTGTCGGACGGACAGTTCCACCAGTTCAAGGTCTTCAGTCAGGACGGCTCTCAGGAGAATACCTACAAAGTCAAGGTTCAATACGCCGGGCAGACAGAGTTCTCCGTGTCGTCATTCAGCATCGTGGTGCAGAACCCGCTTGATATTTTCAGGCAGGCAGCCGACAGCGTCCAGACAGCCAGCGAGGCCGGCGAAGTCATCTTCCCTGTCAAGTGGAATGCCGACGTGACGTCCGTTCCACTTACGATACACGCTACAAGGTTCTCGACGATCTATGACGAGAATGACGACACGTTCATCTCAGGTCAGAACGTAAACCTCTCGGATGGCCGTTTCCATACCTTTACGGTAAAGAGCCGCTTTGGCAAGAAGACACTGACGTACAAGGTCAGGGCTGACATAGGACAGGAACCACGCTATGTCTTCAGCTTCGAAAACGGAAGCACCACAAGCGGATACTACACATGGTCAGATGCCAATCTTGCATCGTCATGGCAAACGACAAACGCAATGTTCAAGGTCCTCCGTAACGGAGCCTCCGTTGCAGAGTGCCCGGCCCGGCTGGACGGAACCACGTTGCTGCTCGAGACGACGGCCAACAATCCGACATACGCACCGATACTGAAGATGCGTACCGTCCCCGGGATGCTGTTTAACGGAACTATGGATTCATACAGCCAGCAACAGGCAATCAGCGGAGGACAGCCATATTTCCAGTCACTTCCACATTACGGAGCACCATTCCTACACAAGCCTACTAAGATGAAGGTACGTGCCAAGTATATCCCGGGCGAGAAATACTACAGAGGCAATACATACATTGCCGACGAGACAGATTCCCCCGACGTCTACTGCGTGTTCTACCGCAACATGGGCGGACAGTTCACACTCTCTGCCGACAATCTGTTCACACACGGCAATATCGCAGGATATGCACGCCTTCATGGTTCTGGCAAGAGGATTGGCACTACATGGACAGACCTTGAGTTCAAGATAGAGACCTACAACGTAGATGCAAAGGCCATGGCAGGCGGAGGCTACAGCATGGCAGTCGGAGCGACCAGCAGTTGGAATGCCCTGAATATGGAGGGAGCCGAAGGGTCCAGGCTCTATATCGAAAGTATAACCATATATTACGAAGATTGATGAACAGGATAGTAAGATATGCCACGGCATTCATATTATGCGCCATCTCGGTGCAGACGTGGGCCCAGGAGACAAATGTCGACACACCTATTCCCGTTGCAGACAAGTGGGAACGCTGGGGACCGACCAGTCGTACAGGCTTTGGTTTCCTCTTGAAGATGGGCTACAGCATAGGAGGCTATTCACCACTCCCCATTCCGCGCGAAATCCGTGAGATACAGAAGTTCAGTCCTCAAGGCGGTCTCAGCGTAGGCGTAGAGGGATACAAGATGTTCAATCGCCGCTGGGGACTCAAGGTAGGCCTCATTCTGGCCAATCAGGGATTCTCCACAAAGGCCGAGGTAAAGAACTACTATACCAAGATAGTACTTGACGGCGAAGAGCAGAAAGGCTGGTTCACGGGAATTAACGAGACCAGCATCAACAACTGGACTATAACGATACCCGTAATGGCCACGTTCCGCATGAGTCCCAGGTGGAATGTCAGCCTGGGCCCCTATCTCCAGATGTTCCTGTCAAAGAACTTTGATGCCAAGGTACACGGCTTCCCCGAGGCCGAGCGTGCCGAGTCGGCATACCTCCGCGTAGACCACGGTGATGGCACAGGCCCTACGCAGGACAAGAACATATTTGGCCCGGACAAGGTAGCCACTGCCAGCCTTGGAAAGGATATGGTCACCTGCACCACAGGCATGGAACTCCTCTTTGACTGGAAGGTCACCAGGCACATAAGTGCTTTTGGCAAGCTCGACTGGGGCTTTACCAGCATCTTCCCCGGCGATTACGACACCGTTCGCTTCAAGATGTTCCCGATATTCGGGACGATAGGCGGAGCATACAGCTATTAGCGATAGTATTAAAGGAAACAGGCAGAATCAATAAAAAGAGAACTTCAGATGAGGAAAATATTTACGTCGTTAGTTGTAAGCCTTCTAGCCTTCGCAGTCAGGGCGCAGGAAACATACATGTTTCAAAACCCCGGTTTCGAGCAGTGGGGAGATATATCCTACAGCGGAGTGACACAGACAGCCCCCGTGGCATGGCATTCCTACCTTACAGGCACGGGAGCGGTAAAGGCCAACGCTACAAAGTATGCAGCCCCGCTGGAAAAAGGAGAGCCACGCCCTGGCTCAGCAGGCACCACAAGCGTTGTTATAAAGGCCAAGAACTATCTGACGCTGAATCTTGCAGGTAACATAACAACAGGATGTGTCGAGATGGGACACCTCAACCAGGGAAACACCACAGTCAACTACAACTACACCGACATCCCCGGAGGCCAGGCTATGCCGTTTACCGGACGCCCTGATTCTATGAAGGTCTGGATTCGTTTCAGCGGCGTGAACAAAGGACAGATAGCAGCATACCTGCACAGCGATGGACGCTTCCAGTTCCCGATAGCCACAGGCCAGGCAATTACGGCACAGATGGTAGGCAGCGCAGCATCGTTTGCCGACAGCAACGACCAGTGGACGGAATACACCATACCATTCAACTATGTAGGCATAGACAATCCGGCATATGCACTCGTATCGTTCACGACCACCAACATACCAGGCCGTGGCAGCAAGGACGACTACATGTACATAGACGACATCTCACTCGTATACAACAGCGAGCTTACCGAGATCAAGTACAACGGTAAAAGCATAATAGGCAAGACTTCCGTAGATGCCGAATACGACGAGAGCAAACTTTCCGGACTTAGGTCCAATGGAGCCGGAGCCGTCATATCACACGAGTACGATCCTGACACATACATCCTTACCGTAAAGGTGACAGCCCAGGACGAAAGCTCCACACACACATACACCTACCAGTTCCGCAAACCCACCGTATATTATACCATCACATTCCTTACCCATGACGGCCAGACAATAACCTCCAGGACCGTTCAGGAGGGAACCCCCGTCACCCCGCCCAATGCACCGGCACGCGAAGGATATACTTTCTCCGGATGGAGTCCCGAGATTGTCTCCCCGGCACAAGGCGATGCCACCTATACGGCCACCTACGAGGAGATAGTTCCCGACGACGTATACTACACAGTCACCTTCCTGGACTATGACGGCCAGACCATCTTCACCACACAAGTCAAGGAGGGCGACAACATCATCGTCCCGGACGACCCTGTACGCGAAGGATACACCTTTACAGGATGGACGCCGGCCATCGTCAGCATCGTAACCGCCAACGCCACCTACATGGCCACCTACGAGAAGGACGAAGAGCCGGAACCCGTACACCAATGGCCAACCGCAGGGACCGAGAAGACATACCAGGACAATGTCACCGTGGCAATCAACGGCCAGAAGGAAAATCCGCAGCCATGTACCGTCCTTGTCAGATACGGCCAGGATGGAGCCATAGATTTCTCCCTCAATGATTTTGTACTCATCAGCAACGGAGACGAAATCCCCGTCGGCAATATCAGCGTCAGCAACATAGCCCAGGAATGGGACCGTACCATATCCGCCGGCAAGTTCACCTACAACGGCAACATCACCATCCCCGAGGGTAGCGACCCTTCAAAGTTCTGGATGGGACCCTACCTTGGTGTCATACCAATGCAGATGACAGGCGAGATGAACGACGGTCAGCTGCATGTACGCATCTTCATCAACCTCATGTCCACCATGGGGCAGATGATACAAGTCGAGGTCGGAAACGAACTCGGTCAGGATGCCGAGCCCATAATAACCTATAAGCTCAAGCCCGGCTCCGTGACCTTCACCCCATCCGTGCTGACATACGATGCAACCACCGTCCAGATGTCCTACGTAATACTCAAGCACTCATCCAAGGCAGACGTCCAGGACGTCGAGATACCACGCACTGCCACCCTTGACTGGTTCCGGACAGACGCCGAGAAGCCTATAGCCGGCACATACTACGATTCAGAATACAAGGTAGAGGTACAGTACTATATCCTCAAGCCCGCCAAGCCCGCCCCCAAGATAACCTATTGGCTCAAGTCGGAATCCATCAGCTACAGCCCGGAGGTAATACCGTACGATGCCACGTCCGTCAACCTCAACTATGTCGTCATCAAGCACTCTTCCGACGAAAGCGTTGCAGACCAGGAGATAAACCGCACATACGCCATCACGTGGGAAGCAACAGACGACGAAGTCAAGATGAGCGGCACATACACAGACACCAAGTACGGCGTACAAGTACCATACAGCATCTGGAAGCTTGCCAAGCCGGCATGGGTCATGCCCACCTCAGGCACCAAGACATACAAGGAAGATCTCTACGTCGGAGTCGACGGCAAGCTCAACGGCCCCATGGACAGCGAGGTGCAGATTACGTTTCATGACGACAACACCATAGACCTGGCACTCTACAATTTCATCCTCAAGTCAGGAGACTCGGAACTATACGTAGGCAACATCCTCATAGAAGCCGTAGACCTCACGGACACAGGCCATCACTATTCGACCTTCGAGTACAACGGAACTTTGGAGATAGCCGCAGGCACAGACCCCTTCGATGCACAATGGATGGGTCCCCTGCTGGGCACCCTGCCACTGCCTACGGCCGGCAAGATCAACAACGAGGAACTCTTCGTAACCATCCAGTTAAAGGCCGGTGGACAGAATATAGACGTACAACTCGGTCACAAGACCTTCTTCGACAATCTGGACGGTCAAGAATTTACCGGCGTCACGGATTTCGGTACACACACACCCTCGTTCCGCCCCGCCGTCCGCTCATGCTACGACCTGCAAGGCCGTCGCACAAGCCCTTCGTCCCGTGGAATACACATCATAGACGGCCGCCTCGTCATGAGACAGTGAAACGACATCCGACAGAAGATAACCAAGAAAGCAGAAGAAAGAAAATAAGATGAAAAGAATCTTTTACACCCTTGTCATGGCAGCAGCAGCCATCTCATCCAACGCACAGTACCAGATAGGCAATTCAGACTTCGAGCAGTGGGAAAGCGTTACCTACAGCGGAAAGACAGGCGAGGAGCCCCTGCAGTGGAGTTCATTCCTGGACGGCACCGGCTCCATGAAGGGAATGGCAGGAGCAGCACAACTCTGGAAGAGCACCGAGACACGCCCTGGCACCGAGGGACGCTATAGCGCAGAAATCAAGGCACGCAACGTAATGTTCGGCATCATAGCCCAGGGCAACCTCACCACAGGCTGCGTCAATATGGGCTCCACTACCGCCACAGATGCAAGCGGCAACTACAACTATATCAACGAGAGCCGCACCGACCAGTCAATGCGCTTCACCGGTCACCCCGATGCAGCACGCTATTGGGTCAGGTTCAACGGCAAGAACGACGGCAAGGTCAGCATCATCCTCACCACCAAAGGCTACTACCAGGACCCTCAGGCCAACAAAATTACCGCTACCGTCGTAGCCAGCAGCATCAAGTCCACCCCCAGCAACGGCACCTGGACCCAGTACGTCGTACCCTTCGACGTCAAGGACGCGACCCTGGACCCATACTACGTCCTCGTAAACGTAAGCACCAGCGCAGTACCCGGTGACGGCGCCGAGGCCGACCACCTCTACATCGACGACATGGAGATGCTCTACTACAGCGAGGCCAAGAGCATCATCTACGACGGCCAGGACATACTCGGTCAGAGCAAGATGAACTGCCTTTTCGACCCCGAAAAGCTCACCACCGTCACTACCACCGGCCGTGCCGCCACATGGACATACAGCTTCGACTACAACACATACGCCCTTACCGTGACCGTCAAGGGCGAAGACATCAGCCATAACCCCGACAACTACCACACATACACCATACCGTTCACCAAGCCCGATGCCGACATCAGCACCGCCACACAGGACGGCATAGACCTGCTTGCCAACTCTCAGAGCGTTATATATAATAAGGAACGCGTACAGCTCACCTTCAACCAGGACGTCAAGTCACACACCGAGACCTTCGACGTCACTACCTGTCAGCTTACGGTCGTGATGACAGACATCTTCGACAACAAGATAACACGCGTCATCCAGTTCCACGTACCAGCTCCCGCCATCGAGTCCGCCATGTGGCAAGGTGAGCCCGTCGGAGTAGAAGACTTTGCCACCACGGACATCTACAGCGAACAAGACTTCGTACTCACGCCCAACGCCGATGCAAACCTCGTACGCACGTTCGACGAGACCACCCTCATCCTCACCGTCACCGCCCAGGCGGCACCAGGCTACGAAATCTTCAATCGCATATACACATACCAGTTCGGCCTCGGCCAGATGCCAGACCCGCGACAGGAAACCGTCGAGCCCGTCAAGATGGAGAAGAACCGCCAGTACTATATCAAGAACAAATACCACGGCCGGTACGTCAAGGACGACAACACCCTCTCCTCAGGCGAAGGCACCGAGCTCACCAAGTGGACCGTGACAGACGACAACTGCATACGAAGCTCAAACAACAGATACTTCAACATCACCATCAACACCAGTGCCCTTGTCACATCCCCCTCGAGCGTATCCTATAGCGTCAGCAGCACCTCCGCCTCCCAGCTCGACATACAGCAGTCTACCGACGGCTACATCTTATCCAGCACCGCCACATGGTGGGCATGGTTCGTCGAGCGCTCATACCAGGCATACCTCTACTGGAAGGAAAATCCGGCAGAAGGCGTCGACGGAGCCAACACCATGCAAGCCTACGGCGACGGAGACCCCCGCAACGACCTTGCCAAGTGGCAATTCTTCGACTGCAACACAGTAGACTGCCTCAATCTCCGCATACAACTGTACGACGAGCTCACCCGCGCCCAGCAGATGGGAATGGACATCACGGCCTATCGCCAGACCATGAACAAGAACGCCACCGACAAGAACGTCCTTAACGAGCTTCTTGCCACCGTCCGTGCCGACCAGTTCAACTTCGTCAACGACGGATTCACCGTAGACCGCACCGCCCTGCTCGGCACCACAGACCTCACCGACGCCACATATTGGAATACCAATATGTCCAAGAACACCACCGGTGGCCATCACTGGGACGGCACCATGACACCATACTACGAGCAGTCAGCCTCCCCCGTCAATCTGTACGACACATCCGCCCCATGGACATCCAGCGCCAGCCAGACCGTCCATCTCCCAGCCGGCCACTACATGGTCAAGGCCACCGCGCGTGCCAGCCAGCAAGCCCAGTCATACATCCAGGTCGGCGATCAGCAAGTCTCCTTCCCCTCCAAGGGCGATACCGGCCGTGGCGTAGACGTCAACGGCAAAGTCAATTTCCGTAGCTCCGGCACCTATGCCAACAACAACATCGGTCGCGGCTGGGAATACCGCTACCTCGCCTTCGACGTGCAAAATCCAGACGACGCCGTCACCATCGAGATTGGCGGCTCCTGCCCCGGCATCATCCACCAGTGGATCTCCATCAGCGACATCCAGCTCCTTGCCAAGCCAGCCCCCGAGCTCAAGATGCTGCAGTACACATACGACGGCAAGGACTATACACCCACAGCCGACAACACCATCGACCTCTCAGACATCTACTGGAAGGAAGAACTCACACCCGAAGTCCATACCGCCGGCTACGGTGACTACGAGTGCCGTTTCGACTCCGTCCAGTGGCAGATGCACGTAACCCTCACCCAAGAGTCCGGCATCAACTACGGCTACGCCCCCGTGCGTTACACCATCCAGTACCACAAGCCCTCGCCCGCCCTCACCACCCTCACCTTCGACGGCGAGGACATCCTCGGCGCCACCACCGTCGACAAGTACTACAATGCCAGCCTGCTGACCTACGCCACCAACCAGGACACACAGAAAGTACGCCAGACCTTCGACCGCAAGACCAACGTACTCACCATCGTCACCAGCGGCTACAATCTGGAACACACCTACACCATCACCTTCCGTGACGCATCCGCTGTCAGCACCCAGTTCACCGAACTCGTAGCCGTCACCATCAACGATGACGCCTCCGACCCCGAGCAGACCACCGTCTACACCCGCGACAACGGCGACGGCACCTTCGACTTCGAGCTCCCCGACTTCCAGCTCAACGTCGGCGGCGAGGCAATGCCCATCGGCACCATCGTCCTCTCCGGCATCACTATGACCAACCAAGACGGCGTCAGCACGTTCCGCATCCGTCAGACCGTCACCATTGCCGCAGGCGACAAGGAAGGAATCACCACCGACGAATGGTTCGGTCCCTGGCTCGGCAATATACCCATCGACCTCACCATAGGCAAGATCTACGCAGGCCGCCTGTACTGCGAGATGGACATAGACATGCAGGAGACACTCGGCCAGACCATCCGCGTCGTCGTCGGCCAGGACATCGAGACCGCCGTCCGTGACATCAACGCCCATGGCACGCAGGACACCTCCGCCCCCGCCTACGACCTCAGCGGACGCCGCATCACCTCCGGCACGCGCGGTATACAGATACGCCGTGGTCACAAAGTCATAGTCCGATAGACATACACATGCAAGAAATGGACAGCAACGCCAACATACTGATGCTCACCTTTGCCTGCTGCACCATGGCACACGCCGTGGCCACCGCAGTTATGGCAATATACGCACGCTACAAGGTCCAATACCTCAGTCTCGCATGGATTATGGGCGTCTTCACCGCCATCCTGCTTGTCATTACCCCCTACAGCACCAGCATAGCCCACGGACACCCCGGTCTCCTGCACCCCGGCATGCTGCTCATGTTCGTCGTCGGCAGCTACCTGCAGAGCATCTATACCTTCGGCTTCACCATGCCAGGATTCCTGCAGTGGGAACGCATGTGGGGCTATGCAGCCCCCATCATCATCCTGGCCCTCGTCTCCCTTGTA
Organism: Prevotellaceae bacterium UBA3646; assembly: GCA_002373535.1. Lineage (GTDB taxonomy): Bacteria > Bacteroidota > Bacteroidia > Bacteroidales > Bacteroidaceae > Physcousia. The sequence goes on from DFKL01000076.1 coordinate 30,369, forward strand.
GCCTTCTATCCCTTCGGCAGCCTCACCAAGGTCTATACCATTTCCGAACTCCTCGACAACATCCTCTCCCCCGAGCTCATACTACGCATCATAGCACTTGTCATGGGTATCTACTACGTCATCAACATCTTCCGCCTTCCCCACCGCATGGCCTACAAGACCACCATACCCCCATACCTTGTCAGGTACTGCACGTTGCTCGGCCTCAGCTCCATACTCTACATCTACGTATGTTTCAACTACAGCCCCGTCGGCCTATGCTGGTACGTAGCCGTTTTCTCCGCCATCAACCTCTATCTCGTCTTTCAGACCCTGGACAACATGGCACGCACGCTGCCCCCGCCCCACATAGTCACCGAAGACGGCACCATCGAGGAAGACCCCGATGAAACCAGCCAAAATGACGACGAGGCCGAGGCACGCCGTCAGGAAGACTTCAACGAGAAGAACCTCCACTACTATCACCGTATACAGCATTGGATGCAGACCCACCGCAACGACTGGTGCGACTACACCTTCAACCGCGACCGCCTGTGCGAGGAGACCGGCATCAACCGTCAGCTCATACTCCAGTGCCTGCGCAGCCAGGGCTACAACAACGTACACGAATACATCACCATCTATCGCGTGCAGGAACTCAAGAACCTCATCAAGTCCGGACAGATGCAGACAGCCACCGAGAGCGACCTCGCCGGCTTCGCCACCGCCAAGACCGCCCGCCTCAGCTTCCAGCGCATCTACGGCATCAGCCTCGACCAGTACATCTCCCAGCACGCCAAGTAAGGCCGATCCGCACGCCCGGCATCCCTCAAATCCCACGGCTTTATCATGTCTCTGTCTACAAAAAATCTTTACACCCTTTCCCGGGGATATCAGAAAGACGCCAATTTTTTATACCTGTAACCCACTGATATTCAAACAGTTTACTACACTTCACCGCTATATCGCCGGCTAAAGACCGGCTAAAG
>DFKL01000076.1:31488-38100 GCA_002373535.1 Prevotellaceae bacterium UBA3646
GGACATTTCTCAACCACTCAAACTTTTCCTTCATTTTTTCCATACGTAAAATAAAAATTCATATATTTGCATAGCATCTCACGCGCTTTCATTTGTCATCACACGTGCCGTATGTTCAGTTTTCGCACATTTTCTTTTCCCTTTTTTATATTTTTTGTATCTTTGCGCGTTGAAGCATTATGTTTAGGAGGATAGTTCCCATATTATTGCTGCTCGCCGTGCTGGTATCCGAGGTCTTTGCATTCCCGATATCAGATATTCGCCGGCGCAAGCGTATTCATAAGCCGGATACGATTGCCGTTACTGCAGTGCAGGATATGCCAGGCTTCTCAGTCAGGCGAATGAGTACGTCAGCATATCCGGTGCAGATGATGGTAGTTGGTCGTGCCGTCAGGGTACAGAGCCCGGAGAACCAAGTCTTGCCTATCTACACTTCGACCGGAGGCTTCTACATGGTCATGCGTCTTACCAAGGGCACCAACTGGCTCAACGGCCTGCCCCGTGGCAGATATTTTATCAACAACCGTACGATTACGATAAACTGAGCAAATCCAGCAGATATGGAGAAGGAAGAAATTATACCCGAGGTTCCTGTAGAGCTGATTAAGGCCGAGCTTACTGACGAGCGCAGGCTGCGCCGTACCAACAAGAGCGGCAACGAAATATATATCGTCACTTGGCAAGACTCCCCCAATACCTTACGCGAGATAGGCCGTCTCCGCGAGATAGCATTCCGTGCGGCAGGCGGCGGTACAGGCAAGAGCCTGGACCTCGATCAGTTTGATACCTGTGACAATCCGTACAAGCAGATGATAGTCTGGGATCCAGAGGAAGAGAAGATACTCGGCGGATACCGCTATATCCTTGGCAAGGACTGGGAGTTGGACGAAAGTGGCCAGCCCAGGCTTGCCACGAGCCACATGTTCCGTTTCTCCGAACGCTTTATGCAGGAGTATGCTCCGTGGACGGTAGAGCTGGGACGCTCGTTCGTGACGTTGGAATACCAGAGCAGCCGTATGGGTGCAAAGGGCATCTTTGCCCTTGACAACCTGTGGGACGGCCTGGGTGCGATTACCGTAATTGAGCCAACGGTACGCTATCTTTTCGGCAAGTTTACGATGTATCCGTCGTACGACCGTCTCAGCCGCGACATGATTCTCTATTTTCTCAACAAGCACTTCCCGGACCCGCAGCACCTGATTGAGCCGATTTGCCCGATACGGTACGAGCATGATCCCGCAATGTTTGCAGACATATTCACCGAGGACGATTTCAAGCGCGACTACCGTATCCTTAACAAGGCCGTGCGTCAGCGGGGCCTCAACATACCTCCGCTCGTCAATGCCTACATGTCGCTCTCGCCGACGATGAAACTGTTCGGTACGGCCATAAACGACGGCTTCGGCTATGTCGAGGAAACGGGAATACTGATTGCCGTCGACGAGATCCTGCAGGAGAAGCGTATGCGCCATATCGACACCTTTGCTGCCGAGCATCCTGAACTGGTACGCATTACGAGTGGAGCAAACAAGATATTCTATCCGGTGAAATGATGCAGTGGGAGCAGCTTCTATCCAACAAGCGACTGGGGCAGGAAGGCACCCCTCACCGCAAGGATGACCGTACCGAGTTCCAGCGCGACTACGACCGTCTTATATTCTCAGCCCCTTTCCGCAGGCTGCAGAACAAGACCCAGGTCTTTCCGCTGCCAGGCAGCATATTTGTACACAACAGGCTTACGCATTCACTCGAGGTCAGCAGCGTAGGGCGCTCGTTGGGCAACGATGTGAGCCGTCTGTTGCTTGAGCGGCATCCTGAACTCAAGGACACGCATTTCACCGAACTGGGCAGCATAGTAAGCGCAGCCTGTCTTGCGCACGATCTTGGCAATCCCCCGTTCGGACACAGCGGCGAGAGAGCAATAGGCACATATTTCAGCGAGGGAGACGGAGGTTTCCTCCGTGGCTGGACTTGTCCCGAGACAGGCGACTCTATCAGCGATGCACAATGGAACGACCTCATTCACTTCGAGGGCAACGCCAACGCATTCCGTCTGCTTACGCACCATTTCAACGGGCGCAGACAGGGCGGCTTCGTCATGACGTACAGCACGCTGGCCAGCATCGTCAAGTATCCTTTCAGCAGCGACCTGGCCAAGAAGAAGCGTAAGTTCGGTTTCTTCCGTGACGAGGAGGAATACTATACCCGCATAGCGGCAGAACTGGGCATAAGGCGCTACGACAGCCCCCAGGGCTCACTGCACTATGCACGCTATCCGCTGGTCTACCTTGTAGAGGCAGCCGACGATATCTGCTACGAGATAATGGATATCGAGGACGCCCACAAGCTCAAGATACTGACCACGGCCGATACCAAGGAACTGCTGCTTGCATATTTCCCGGCATCGCGGCAGGACCACATCCTCGGGAGGATGAACACCCTGGACGACGTAAACGAGCAAATCGTGTACCTGCGTGCCTGCGTCATCAACGAGCTGGAGACAGAGTGCGTCCGCGTCTTTGTCGATAACGAGGCCGCCATCCTGCAAGGCGAGTTCGAGGGCTGCCTCATAGACCATATAAGCCAGGTTCCGCTCAACGCCTATCGTGCGTGCCAGAAGGTAAGCGTGGGTAGCATATACCACAGCAAGGACGTGATGGACATAGAGATTGCCGGTTTCAAGGTCATCACCACCCTGACGGACATGATGGTACAGGCAGTGACGCATACAGACCGCGCATTCTCGCAGTTGTTGATAAACAGGGTCTCTACACAGTACGACATCAAGGCACCGACGCTGTACGGCCGTATAATGGCAGTGTTGGACTATATATCCGGCATGACCGATGTCTATGCCCTGGATATGTATCGTAAGATAAACGGCATGAGCATTCCTACGCTTTAGGGGAAGTCCATGCACAACGGACAGACAATGGAAAGTATAAGGATTATAAACGACAGTCACCATGAGTTGCCCAGGTACGCAACTCCGTTGAGCGCGGGAATGGATCTTCGCGCCAGCCTGGATGAGCCGGTGAAGCTGAAGCCTATGGAGCGACGCCTGATACCCACGGGCCTGCGCATCGCCCTGCCAGCAGGATACGAGGCCCAGGTACGCCCTCGCAGCGGCCTTGCACTGAAAAATGGAATTACCGTACTGAATACCCCAGGTACCATAGATGCCGACTACCGTGGCGAAATAGGTGTTATCCTTATCAACCTCGGTACCGAGGACTTTGTCGTAGAGGACGGCGAGCGTATAGCACAGATGGTGATAGCTCGTCACGAGCAGCCGCAGTTGGTCGAGGTCGCAATCTTGGACGAGACAGAGCGCGGCGAGGGAGGATTCGGTCATAGCGGCCGGAAATAGCAGTTACACCCATTTGTAGGGAAGGAACGCAATGAGACGCATATTGTATATAGTACTGTCACTGTTTTCTTGTCTGGCCCTGCAGGCACAGACCAGGGCGGACTATTTCCTGATGGAGGCAGGCAAATACCGTATGCGTCGTGAATGGAGCACGGCAATGATGCTGTATCGTCATGCACTTGCCGTCAGTCCGCAATCTGCCGAGTCCATGTACCAGCTGGGACGTATGTACTATTATATACGCGAGGACAGCATTGGCGAGAAGTACATGCTCCAGGCTATAGGGACAGACAGTACCAACACTTCCTATCTTGAGTCCATGGCCGCCATCTATCTGCGTACCAACCGCGCCGAAAAGGCATTGCCCTTGCTGGAGAGGATGAGTGCGTTGGAGCCGCGCCGTACGGATGTGCTGTCGCACCTGTCCGGCTATTATGCCGATACGGGGCAGCTTGAGGACGCCATCAAGACCCTGGATCGCTGGGAGACGCTCGAGGGCAAGATGCCTCAGCTGTCGTACGAGAAATATAACCTGTATAATCAGCTGGGAGACAGCATAAGGGCTTTCAACGAGCTGGAGACCTTGTGCGACGAGTTTCCAAGTGACATGACGCACAGGGTACGCATGGGGTACCAGTATCAGCAGCATGGCAACCTGAAGCGTGCCATTCAGATTTACGACGAGGTACGCAATATAGAGCCGCATAATCCTCAGCTGCAGGTGGCTATGCTGGACTATTACGAGGCGCTGGGACAGAAAGACCGTGCCGTAGCCATTCGTGATTCCATCATGTCGGACGTTCATGCGGACAGGCAGGTACGTATGGGCCTGATGCAGAACTTCGTCCAGAGCCAGATAGGCAATCCCAATGGTGATTCGCTCGTTGCAGACCGATTCGACAGGATTCTGTTGGTAGATACAGCCAATGTCGAGCTTATGGGGATGTACGCAGCGTACATGTCCTACAGCGAGAAGCCTGATTCGCTGATTTGCCCGATTATGCAGAGAGTGCTGCGTGTCGAGCCGGACAACGACATGGCCACGCAGTGGCTGTTGCAGTATTTTGCCAGGAGACAGGAGTTTGCCTCTCTCGAGGAGATTTGCCGCCGTGGAGCCAACTACCACCCTGAGAACCTTGCCTACCATTATTTTCTTGGCATGACATTCTCCGAGCGCGGGAACGATTCCGGCGCAGTGGAGATATGGAAGAAAGGACTCAGACAGCGGAGTTCCGAAGCCTCCGGCACCCTGGTGTCAGATGTCTTCACGGCATTGGGCGACTTGTATTTCAAGACAGGCGATGTACGTGAATCGTATTGTGCCTATGACTCAGCCTTGGTCTATAACAAGGACAACATACTGGCACTCAACAACTATGCATATTTCCTTTCCCTGCGCAGGGAAAACCTGGACAAGGCCGAGCAGATGAGCTACAGGACCATAAAGGCCGAGCCGGAGAACAAGACATATCTTGATACCTATGCATGGATTCTCTTCATGCGTGGCGAGTATGCCGAGGCAGCCCATTACATGGATCGCGTGGTAAGTCCTGACAGCACTGGTGCCGCCCTGCTGGCAGACCCTGCCAGTACAAGCGTCATTCTGGAGCATGCCGCCGATATTGCATGGTTCAACGGGGATTCTGGACGTGCCTGCTACTTGTGGGATCTGGCCGTAAGGATCGGTGACGAGGATGTGTCTGCCGTGCTTCTGAAGAAGTCTAAGAAAAGAAAGTACTTAAAGAAATAGAATCTGATAGTCTGATGAGGTACAAGTATCTCTTTATAGCATTTGCAGCCGCCGTGTTCCTGGCTTCGTGCTCTACTACGAGGAAGGCCGCGCGCGGAAAGTCCGGACAGGTCTCAGGGTGGAACACAGGCGACTGTGTGACGCAGCGTACCGGTCTTGTCCTGAAGAGCGGCGACAGGAGCGTAAGTCTTGGAGGTTCGCTCAGGATGAAGCGCGACGATGTCATACAGATGAACCTTACTTACGGTTTTCTCGGTATCGGTGTAGGCTCGATGGAACTTACACAGGATAGCGTGTTGTTCGTAAGCCGCATGACAAAGCAGTATACGCGCTCCTCCTATGACGAATTGTCAGAGATTGTTGGCAAGAGGATTTCGTTTGCGGATATCCAGCGCTATTTCTGGGGAGAGGCTGGCGAAGGCAAGACGCCTGTAGTCAGCTGGAAATATACCGGTTTCTCCGATATGGGAGACGACAGGAGACTGCCTTCCGGCCTGGAGCTCAGCGTAAAGTCTCCGGGGCGTTCGGCCGATGCCTTAATCCAGTTGTCTAATCCCAGGGTGGATGACGACTGGAACAAGCGGACAAGGATTAACGAGAGGAACTATGACCGTCTTACGTTGGAACAGGTGGCCCGGCTGCTGCTCAGTATAGTAAACAGACTCTGACATAAGTGTCGTAAAATTACGGTTGTCTGATGTATACAAGATATGTGTTCAAGTTATTTGCCATTGTCGTCCTGATGTCGGTCACGGCATCTTCTGCTGCACAGAACAGCAAGAAGGTAAAGGCCCTGAAGGCACAGAAGACCCAGTTGCAGAAAAATCTTAAGAGGTCGCAACAGGATCTGGCCAAGACCAGGAAGGAGGTCAAGGCAGGGCACGCGACCTTACACCATATAGGCATCCAGTTGGATGACCGCTTGGCCCATATCCGCAACATGGAGGGTGAGATGGCAAGTGTCGAGGACAGTATATCGGTACTGAACCGCGATATTGCAGAGAAAGATTCTCTGTTGCTCGAGAAGAAACGGAAGTATGCACGAGCCTTGCGTTTCATCCGCCAGTTCCCCAAGGTCAAGTCCCCGCTGCTGTTCGTACTCAGTGCAAAGACCTTTACCCAGATGTACCGCCGTGCCCGCTATGCCAGGGAATACGCAACGTATCAGAGGGATCTGGGGCAGCAGATACAACGCAGGCAGGGTGAACTGATGGAGGCACACAATATGTTGCTTGCAGCCAAGAGCCGTATGGCAGGAATCATACGCAATGTGTTGCAGGAGCGTCGCAGGCTCAATCAGGAACAGGTCGCACAGAAAAAGGTCGTCAGCCGTCTTGAGGAGCGTCAGAGGGGACTGAATTCCAAGGTTACGCAGCAACAGAGGGAACTGAACCGTCTTAACAAGAAAATAGACGACCTGATAGCATACGAGATAGAGCAGGCACGCAAGCGGGCGCTGGAAGCCGCGCGCAAGAAGGCCGCCGAGGAGGCA
>DFKL01000111.1 GCA_002373535.1 Prevotellaceae bacterium UBA3646
CAAAGAAACGGTATCTCTTCAGATGCACAGGCTGATGTATCTCGAAATATAGACAAATCTGTTTCATCGTTATATTGCTTTATTCTGTTAAACTTTTCTTTTTGGACTCTTATTTAATGTTTTTTACCGCCTTGAGGTAGTCGTCGTTGTTGAAATATCCGCGACTTGTCAGCTGGTTGTAGCACTCACGGATGCGAAGACCGACCTTCTCCCATGTAATACGGCCAACCTCCTTGATTCCTTCTTCGCGCAGATACTCGTATAAGCCATCGTTTGTACATACGCTGTACATTGCATCGGCCATGGCGTCAATGTCCCAATAGTCGCACTTGATTACGTTTTCGAGAATCTCACCGCAACCGGACTGCTTTGAGATGATTGACGGACAACCGCACTGCATTGCCTCAAGCGGTGCAATGCCAAACGGCTCTGATACGGATGGCATTACAAAGACATCGGAGTTCTTATACGCCTCGTACACCTGTTTGCCGCGCTGGAAACCAGGGAAGTGGAACCGGTCGGCAATGCCACGCTCGGCTGCCAGCTGAATCATTGCATTCATCATGTCTCCGGAACCTGCCATACAGAACCGGATATTGCGCGTACGCTGCAGGACCTTGGCTGCCGCCTCGACAAAATATTCCGGACCTTTCTGCATGGTGATACGGCCGAGATACGTGACAACCTTTTCTCCAGGAGTCTTGTTCGGGACTATGTCAAGATATTCCTGACTCAGCGGATATACGGCGTTGTGCATGGCGACGCACTTACGAGGATCCTGATGATACTGGTTTATTACCGTCTGGCGTGTCAGCTCGGATACGCACATGATGCAGTCGGCATGGTCCATACCGTTCTTCTCTATTGAATATACGGTAGGATTCACCTTGCCTCGCGAGCGGTCGAAATCTGTTGCATGAACATGTATGCACAAAGGCTTTCCGCTGACCATCTTGGCATGTACGCCAGCAGGGAATGTGAGCCAGTCATGTGCATGTATCAGGTCAAACTCCTCACTACGTGCCAGGACTCCTGCTATTATGCTGAAATTGTTAATCTCGTCATGCAGGTTGCTTGGATAGCCTCCGGCAAAACCGATGCAACCCATATCGTCCAATCCCTGCAAATAGTTGAAGTCTGCGTACAGATGGTCACGGAAACGGTAATAGTCCTCTGCGGTATGGCCGACAAAGCGATCCTTTATCCAGTCGTAATTGACGTCTCTCCATACGACGGGAACCTGACTCATGTTTACTATCTTGAGGAAACGTTCCTCATCGCCACAGGGCTTGGGCATACAGAATGTAGTTTCCACATCGCCCTGAAGGCTTAGTCCTTTGGTAATACCATAGGATGCAACTGCGAGACCTCCGTATATTTTTGGAGGAAACTCCCAACCGAACATTAAAACTTTCATTGATGTCGTCCTCCCGTTTAATATTCGTTATACTGATCAAGTAATTTTACCACACGCATAATCTCTGCTACATTCATTGCAAACGAGATTGCTCCACGTCCGTGGAACGGAGGATTGCCGTCGAACAATTCCGGAATAGTACCGATACAATGGTAGAACAGCTCCTCTTCATAACCGACCAGAAGGCGGTCGACATAGCTTACACGACTCTGCTTGTGTACTTTGAGCGTTGCCTCCATATAGAATCCTGCCAGCCATGGCCATGCCGTCCCCTGGTGGTATGCATAGTCACGCTGTACCTGAGGACCGACATACATAGGATTGTAGCCGCTGCTCTTTGGAGAGAGGGAACGCAGGCCCTTGGGGGTAAGGAGTTCCTTGGTGCAAAAGTCCAAAACGCTCTTTTGCTGTTTTTTGTCCAATGGACTATGGTCGAAAGCGACGGCAAAGATCATGTTAGGACGCACCAGATAGTCGCGGTAGCCGTCTACACAATAGTCACAGAGATAGCCGTGCTCGTTCCAGAACATATCATTGAAACTGTGTCCTACCTGCTCGGCCTGTTCACTGAGCTTCTTGACATTCTTTGCATCTCCGACGTGCGTACAGATATCGACGGCAAACTTCAGGGCATTATACCAAAGGGCATTGAATTCAACAATATAGCCGGTACGTGGGACTATCGGACGTCCGTTGGAAGTAGAGTTCATCCACGTCACGGCCTTGTCACGGCCTTCGCTGTATACAAGTCCGTTGTCCTTAACCTTCAGGTTAGGATGGTTATTGCCTTGAATCCACGCCATTATATCCTGTACAAGCTTGCCGTACTTCTTGATACACTCGTCCATGGAGACGAGCTTGCCATATTGCTGTATGCACCATATTGCCCACAGCAATACGTCAGGCTGGTCGATCTCCTGAATACTGACGGAAAGTTCCTCTCCCTTCATGAACGAGCGTATGGCCTTTTCCGATGTCTCCATGACATCGTTATACTTCTGCAATTCTTTGTTAGTAAGCGTCAGTCCAGGGAGGGCGATAAACTGGTCACGTGCACGACATCTGAACCATGGATATCCTGCCAGGACATAGTCCTCATGCTCACGATGAACTATAAATTGATGTGCGCTGTTGACTAACGTGTTGTAGAAGTTGTCGCGTGGTGTGCGGATATTCACTTCAAACTCTGCAAGATCCGCCAGTTTCTTCGTGTCAATCTCTGTAAGTCCTGCGCTGAACACGATGCTCTCGCCTTTATTTATCTTGAACTCAAAATAGCCGGGAACATACAGGTCCTCGTTGCTTGCATAGCCACGCTCCTGCTCCTTTGGATATTCGACACCCTTGTACCAGGTCGGGCAATATACAAACTCGTTTTCTTTGTCTATCTGCATGTACAGGTCAGGATAGCCCTCGTACATACATGTCTTGATTCCTCCCTGCACTACGTCATAGTCACGCGAGGCAAGGCTGTTTTCATGAGTATATTCACGAACGCTGCGGAAAGCAAGGAACGGTTGCAGGCGCAGTGTGGTCTCACTGTGGGCATCTACCAGTGTATATCGGATAATGATCCGGTTTTCAAAATGCTGGAACATCTGCTCACGCTTCAGGATGACGCCACCCACACGATATATTGTCGTCGGAACCTTAAGTGAATCAAACTCACGAATGTACTTGTGGCCACGTGGCGAGAAGTTGTCGCCGCCATACTTATGCAATCCCAGGTTGAATTCTGCACCGTGCTGGATTACTGTTGCGTCCAGGCTGGAAAGCAGGACATGATTCTCTTGATCCAGTTCTGGTACGGGAACGACAAGAAGTCCGTGGTACTTACGAGTGTTACAGTCAACAATTGTTGAGCATGAATAGGCTCCGGAACGATTAGAACGCAACACTTCCTTGGGAAGGCTGTCTTCAAGATTCGTCATGAGAGTCTTGTCGAATCGTAAATAACTCATATTAGTATTAAATTTAAACTTTTTGATATTCAAAGATAAACATTTTGACAATAAACGCTTTGTGTAATATCATAAAAGTTGTAATTTTGTGCCGAAAAACATATATTTACCTGTATTAATTGCATAAATGGCAAAACGAGTAGCAAAAATTGACGATTATCTGAGCAAAATCGAAGAGATGCTGTCTACTCTGACATCAGGACAGAGAAAGACGATAATAGAAAACATCACTTTGGTCAGGTGCAAGAAAAACGAGATAATCTACAGGGAAGGAGAAAAGCCACGCTACATGTTCTGCCTGGTGGACGGCAAGGTAAAGATATACAAGGACGGTGTCGGCGGAAGACCGCAAATTATCCGCGTACTTAATTCGCCGGAATATTTTGCATACCGCGCCTATGTTGCAGACGAGCCTTTTATCACGGCGGCAGCTGCATTCGAGCCATGTGTCATGCTCAAGATTCCCTTGGATATACTGACAGGATTCATGCAGTGCAATGCATCTCTT
>DFKL01000096.1 GCA_002373535.1 Prevotellaceae bacterium UBA3646
CGATAATGGCACTCGTAGGCGACGGTGATGAGGTTATCATTCCAGCTCCGTATTGGGTCAGCTACCCCCAGATGGTGCTGCTTGCCGACGGAACGCCTGTTTTCATCGAGGCAGGCATAGAGCAGGACTTCAAGATAACACCGGAGCAGCTCGAGTCGGCAATTACCGACAAGACACGTGCCGTCATCCTTTGTTCGCCATCCAACCCGACAGGCAGCGTATACAGCAGGGAAGAACTGGAGGGGCTGAAGAACGTGCTTTTGCGTCACGAGCGCGTCATAGTCATAGCCGATGAAATATATGAGCACATCAACTACGTAGGCAGGCACGCCTCCATGGCCCAGTTCCCCGACATCAAGGACCGTGTGGTAATCATCAACGGTGTTTCCAAGGCCTATGCCATGACGGGGTGGCGAATCGGCTTCATCGCTGCTCCGGACTGGATAGTAAAGGCATGTAACAAGTTGCAGGGCCAGTATACAAGCGGCCCGTGCTCTGTCAGCCAGAAAGCCGCAGAAGCCGCATTCTCCGGCGACCAGTCATGTGTGGAGGAGATGCGCCAGGCGTTCGAGCGCCGTAAAAACCTCATCGTAAGCCTGGCCAGGGAAATACCTGGACTCGAGGTTAACGACCCGCAGGGAGCATTCTACCTGTTCCCCAAGTGCAGCAGTTTCTTCGGCAAGACAGACGGCGTCCGTAGGATAGAGACATCTACGGACCTTGCGATGTATCTGCTCGAGGAGGGTCACGTAGCGACGGTAGGCGGTGACGCCTTTGGCAGTCCAGGGTGTTTCCGAATGTCCTATGCGACAAGCGATGCAAACATCGTCGAGGCCATGCGTCGTATCAAGGAGGCTCTGTCACGTTTGAAATAAAGGAACGGTGGGACTCCTTCTTGGAATCCCACCGTTTTACGGTTTTCTAAAGATGACCGTTCTCTTTTGTCAGAGGCTGATAGCACCGCTTGGACATGCATCGGCGCAAGTACCGCACTCTGTGCACTCGTCAGCATTGATAACATACTTGTCTCCCTCAGAGATAGCACCTACCGGACACTCATCTATGCATGTGCCGCAAGCAACACAGTCATCACCAATTACGTAAGCCATAATAGTATTAAGTTTATAGTTAATAATACCTGTTTGTCACAGTTGCAAGGCAACTATGCGGCAAAGATAATTATTTTTGGTGATAGCAAGTGCGTATTTGGTAAAAAAGTTGTGTATAATCATCAAAATTGATTAGCGGAGCAATAAACAGACACCTTAGGCAGTTATAATAATGATGAAAAGAAATCTCCTCATATGCCTGTTGCTGAGCCTTGCCGTTGGCACTATGGCGCAGAAGCAGCGCATCATGAACAAGCCATATATAGACAACCGCAAGCTGCATTGGGGGTTCTTCGTCGGCATGAATTTCATGGATATGGAACTGACCAACAACGGCCATGTCGATCCGGCTACGGGCGAGCAGTGGTTTGCGGACGTCACACGCTACTCACCAGGTTTCAGCGTCGGCATACTTGGAGCGTTGCGGCTTAACAAATACATGGAGTTGCGTCTCACACCCTCTATGCATTTCGGTCAGAAATTCATCAAGATGAGGGAAAACGTCAGCCAGCGTGACACGTCGCAGACAATGCGTACCAACTACGTCTCAATCCCTCTTTCACTCAAGTTTGCCGCCCCTCGCTATAACAATTTCCGTCCATATTTCACCTTCGGTCTCGCACCTGCCTTCTGCCTCAACAAGCACGACCAGGAACCCTTTGCAGCGAAGACCTTCGACTGCTATATAGAACTGGGAATGGGCTGCGATATCTATCTGCCGTATTTCAAGCTTATACCCGAGCTCAAGTTCTGTTTCGGACTGGCCGATGTCATCAAGCACACGCGTGAGGATCTTCTGGATCGCGGAATGATGAAATTCACCAACAGCGTAGACGGTGGCAGTGCAAAAATGATAGTTCTGTCCATCTATTTCGAGTAAAAGACTCAGTTCCGGACATATTTTAGGCCAAAAGCACAAGTTTTTTACCATAGTCGTCTCATTTCTCGTTTTTTTGTCGTACCTTTGCATCCGCTTTCCCATAGGTCGCTGGCGGGATAAGAGAGACCCGTTATGCCTATCGGTGATCGACAAACAACCTTTTTAAAGTCCAAAGGAAATGGCAGATTTAATTAAGATTGCTGAAGAAGCATTTGCTACAGGTAAGAGCCACCCGGCTTTCAAGGCAGGTGATACCGTAACTGTAGCTTACAGGATTGTCGAGGGCAACAAGGAGCGCGTACAGCTCTATCGTGGCGTGGTAATCAAGATTTCCGGCCACGGAGACAAAAAGCGTTTCACTGTCCGCAAGATGTCTGGAACCGTTGGCGTAGAACGTATCTTCCCCCTCGAGTCGCCAGCCATCGATAGCATTACCGTTAACAAGGTTGGTAAGGTACGTCGCGCCAAGCTGTACTATCTGCGCAACCTCACAGGTAAGAAGGCACGTATCGCTGAGAAGCGTGTCATTGCAAAGGAGGCATAGCCTTCCTTACAACTTTTCAAGACAAGAGACAACAGCGTGCTGCCCCCATGAAGGGTGGCACGCTTTTTTAGGAAAATGGAGCAAGACTACAACCTTCCCGAGATAATGTTAGGACAGGTAAACCGCCTTCCGCTTGTCCGGCAAGTCGAATTCGGATACTATCTGGCCGGAGCTGTACGCGGCCGTCGCGAGGAAATCCTCCTGCCCAACGGTGAGGTCGAAGGTGACATCTGTCATTTGGTACAAGAGAGCCCTGACGGCCATGTAGGTGATATCATACCTGTGTTCATCTACCTGGACCAGGAGGAACGCCTTACCGCCACCATGCGCATGCCTCTGGCACAGGTAGGCAGCTTTGCATACCTTCAGGTAGCCTGGGTCAACAATTTCGGAGCATTCCTGCACTGGGGACTGCAGAAAGATCTGTTCGTGCCATTCCGCGAGCAGAAACAGAAAATGCAGAAGGACCACAAGTATATCGTACATATCCACCTCGATCCGGAGACATACCGTATCATGGCCAGTGCCAAAGTCGAAAAATGGCTTGTCAATCCACTTGACCGCACAGCCTATGACTACAGCATGCGGCCACGCGTAGGTGATGAGGTCAGTTGTCTTGTATGGCAAAAGACCGAACTTGGCTTCAAGGTCATTGTCAACGGCATGCACGCAGGACTTCTCTACGACACACAGATATTCCGCGAGTTGCATACAGGTGACACCATACGTGCATACATCAGCAAGGTACGCGAGGACGGCAAGATAGATCTTGTACTGCATAGACCTGGTCAGGGGGGAGTCCGCGATTTCAGTTCCGTCCTTCTTCAGCATATCATAGATCACGGAGGCTATACACCGTTAGGCGACAAGTCTCCTGCCGGCGAGATTGCATCAGAGTTCGGCGTCAGCAAAAAAGTATTCAAGAAGGCCGTCGGCGACCTATACAGGCGACACCTCATAACCATAGAGCCCGACGGGTTGCATCAGGTTCAGTCCACGTCAGCAGTCTGAGCAGCCGCCTTGTCGGCAGGATATACTATTTCACCGTCTACCAGGTGAATGGTGCGGTCTGTCGTCGCAGCCAGTTCCTCATCATGAGTCACGATGACGAATGTCTGGCCAAACCTTTCGCGCAGGTCAAAGAACAGGCTGTGCAGTTCACGTTTGTTCTGAGTGTCCAGTGCCCCCGAAGGCTCATCGGCAAATATGGTTTCAGGACTGTTCATCAAAGCCCGTGCCACAGCTACACGCTGCTTTTCTCCCCCAGACAGCTCGTTTGGCTTGTGCGATGCCCTGTCGCCCAGTCCCATGAACCTCAGCAGTTCCATGGCCCGCTCCTTGGATGCACGCCTTCCCTTGCCTGCAATGAAGGCAGGCATCATGACATTCTCCAAGGCGGTGAATTCAGGCAGGAGCTGGTGAAACTGGAATATAAACCCGATGTGTTCGTTGCGGAATCTTGCCAGTTTTCTTTCTCCCATCCCGGTGACATCCTGTCCGCCTATCAATACCCTGCCGCTGTCACAGTTGTCCAGCGTTCCCATGATCTGCAGTAAGGTCGTCTTTCCGGCACCGCTGGGGCCCACGATACTCACGATTTCCCCATCACCTATTTCCAGGTCAATCCCTTTCAGTACTTGCAGGTTTCCAAAACTCTTGGTAATTCCGTTAATCTCAATCATCCCCAAAAACTTTAATTTCCACCATCAGAGGCCTACTCCCACTGGTCTGGGTACAACAGCATCACGCTTGTATGGCTAAAGTACCTGTGTATCTGCAGCGGAAGCCCAGAGAAGACACTCTTGTACGATATAAACCCAGGTCTTGCCGTTACGAACACCACCATGTCGTCACTTCCTGCCTGTTGTGACAGAGGCAGGATCTGCGTCCATAGGTTCATTTCATTGTAGTTCGCCCTCAGCAAGCTATGGTGTTTACGCATATACTCACGGATATGTGGAAGTGTATCTGTGTTCGCATGGAATTGCAGCCTGCAGTCCAGTTGCTCCCCCATACGGCATATATGCTCAAGCCATTTGTAGAATCCGGCCTCATACTCTGCCTTTTGCGGGACAGCCACGATTACACGGTTCAGCGTCCCTGGAGGCACGATGCACCTTACCGCCATAATCTCACGATTTGTACCATCTATTACATTATCTATAACCGTCCCCAGGCTTGACTTTGGCATACCGGTAGTGCGGTCTGTCAGACATACTATAGTCTCGCCACAGTCATACTCACGTATGGTATGCAGGATTCCGCCTGCGATATTGTTGCTCATGCGCGAAAGGACATCCATGCGCACCTCAGCCGCCGTAGCAATGCTCCGTGCCTCTTCCAGCATCAACTGGCAGTCGCGGTAGGACTCATCCCCGCTCTCGTCATCGTAGGTCACCGTCAGTCCCATCAGGCTGTCAGCTACGTTCGGATTACGTATCAGCATAGCCAGCTGCGTCAAGAATCCGACATTTTTTTTCTGGCTATATGTCACCAGACACTTACCATGGTAGGCACCCTGGTTAATCTCCGTATCCATCGAGCTCAGTGTCAGGCTCCGTGCCCCCGAGTTCGTGGCAATGCTGCTTATTATACACGAGAACAAGATCAGCATTACCGTACCGTTCAGTACCGAGGCATCCATCAGGTTGACCTTAGGGTCGGTTCCGATCATCACGATTGCCAGGGCACCGGCAGCATGCGCGCTCGTCAGGCCGAACATCAGCGTCCCTCCGCCACGCAACATAGGCGAGGTCATTGCCATTACGTGGGCGGCAATCCACTTGCTTATCGTGCCCACTACCACCATTACCAGAATAATCCACATCGTATGGATGTCGGCAAAGGCCACTCGCACGTCAATCAGCATACCCACGCCAATCAGGAAATACGGTATAAACAACGCATCCCCCACAAATCTGATATACGATTTCAACGGTGATGTACGCGGTATCAGACGGTTGACCACCAGCCCGGACAGGAATGCTCCCAGCAACCCTGCCAGCCCTGCCAGTTCCGCCAGTGCGGCACTCAGGAATACGAGGGCAAGGACAAACAGGAACTGCATCACGCTGTCCTCATATCGTCTCAGGAACCACCTTCCGGCTCTTGGATACACGACGATTACGAAGCACCCATACGCAATACACTTTACCGCAAACAGCACCCAGTATTCCCACCCCGTATTGTTGATCATTCCTACGGCCACGGCCAGCACCAGCAGAGAGACGAACAAGGCCACTGCCGTGGCTACGACGGAAACGATTACCGTCGGATGCCGCGAGATTCCGAAACGCCCTACTATGGGATACGAGACCAAAGTGTGTGAAGCCAGGATACTGGCTATCAGGACCGAAGTAATCAGCCCGAATCCCAGCAGGTAGTGTGAGGCTGCCACCGCCATGCCGAATGGAATCAGGAACGTGATAGCTCCGAATTTCAGCCCCGTCCTTCCGTACTGCTTCACGCTCCCCATGTCCAGTTCCAGTGCGGCAAGGAACATGATGAAGTATATGCCTACCTGGCCGAATATTTCAAAGCTGCGGTCACGCTCGATAATGTTGAATCCATACCGCCCGATAATCACTCCCGCCAGTAGAAGTCCTATTATATGGGGAATCCTTAGCCGTCTCAGAAGCAGTGGAGAACATAATATTATAACCAGGACCAGGAAGAAAATCCATGTGTTGTCCGTAATCAGTGCAGGATTTTCAGGCATTATGGTCAAAAGCAATGGCATACAGTCATATTTGAGTACAAAGATAGCCTATTTTGAGCAAAAACATAATTCGCCAACTCCATAATTAACGATTTTTTCTTTAATTTTGCGTCAAAATGATAATACACATAACGAAAAGCAAGAAATGAAGGTAGCCATTGTAGGAGCAAGCGGTGCCGTAGGACAAGAGTTCCTTCGCGTACTGGACGAGAGAAACTTTCCCGTAGACGAGTTGCTGCTGTTCGGCAGTCAGCGCAGCGCAGGAACCAAGTACACATTCCGAGGCAAGGAGATAGAAGTCCGTCTCCTTCAGCACAACGACGATTTCCGTGGCGTAGATATCGCTTTCACCAGTGCCGGTGCCGGCATCAGCCGTGATTATGCCCAGACCATCACACGCTATGGAGCCGTCATGATAGACAACTCCAGCGCCTTCCGCATGGATCAGGACGTCCCCCTCGTCGTCCCCGAATGCAATGCCGCTGATGCCCTCCAGCGTCCACGTGGTATAATCGCCAATCCCAACTGCACCACTATTATGATGGTTGTAGCCCTTCAGGCACTTGAGAACATCAGCCATATCAGACGCATTCATGTCGCCAGCTACCAAGCCGCCAGCGGGGCAGGAGCCTCCGCCATGGCCGAGCTTGTTCAGCAATACCGTCAGGTTCTTGCAGGCGAAGAACCGACTGTTGAGAAGTTTGCCTACCAGCTTGCCTTCAATGTCATACCACAGATTGACACCTTCACCGACAACGGCTATACCAAGGAAGAGATGAAGATGTACAACGAGACTAAGAAGATTATGCATACCGATGCCGACTGCTCTGCAATGTGCGTCCGTGTCCCCTCCCTGCGCTGCCATAGCGAGAGCGTCTGGGCTGAGACCGAGCGTCCCGTCAGCGTAGCCGAGTTCCGTGAGGCTGTCCGCAACGGTCAGGGGCTGCAGCTCGAAGACGATATCGCCGACAGACGATATCCCATGCCGTTGTTCCACGAGAACTGCGACGATGTATACGTCGGCCGTATACGCAAGGATCTCGCCAATCCCAACGGAATAACGTTCTGGCTTGTCAGCGACCAGATCAAGAAAGGCGCCGCTCTCAACGCAGTCCAGATAGCCGAGTGGCTCATCGCCAACGACCCGGCCTTCTGCAGATAGCCTTGTCCGTAGTCTATGTATATACGCAAATGCCGTGTAGGGATATCCCCACGCGGCATTTGTCATATATCAGTTTTCAGTATCCTCTATAGGATAAACTTCACTATGTCGTTACCCATCGCCAGCACCATCAGGGCACACAGCATCATCAGGCCTGTTTTCTCAATGATGTCCATAGCTTTTGGCGACGGTTTGTGCCCAGTGATGCCCTCATACAGTAACAGCACGATATGACCGCCGTCCAGTCCCGGGATGGGCAGGATGTTCATGACAGCCAGTATAATACTTATAAATGCCGTCAGGTTCCAGAACCGCTGCCAGTCCCATGCGTCAGGGAAGATGCTGCCTATAGTGATAAACGAGCCCACGCTCTCGGCACCTTCGCGCGTAAACAGATATTTCAGCGAGCTTACATAGTTAGTCAGCGTCTCCCATCCGTACGCACACCCGGCAGGGATACACTCTGCCATACTATAGTCGATATGCCTCGTCTCTATTTTCTCCAGATGTTTTGTGTCCCAGATAACGCCCATCAGCATCTCGTTGTTCAGATGCATCGTTACCGTGTCAGGTGAAACCGTTCCCTTTTGCAATACCACGGCTCTCAGGGTCATAGCCTCTGCGCTGTCCTTCGCCGTACACCCTTCGCTTGCCAGGATGTCCTTTCGTGCAGCAATCATCATCTGCACGTCACTCTGGTCAGTCAGCGTGTCACCGTCTATACTCAATATCAGAGCCCCTGACCTTATCCCTGCCGCCTCGGCCGCCATGCCCGGCGCAACCTCGGCAACGACCGTCGGAACCGGCAAGGCCAGGAACCTCGGCGTATGCATCATCTCCAGCAGGTTCACACCCTCCTCCGGCATCACGATGTCTACTTCAGTCCGTTTGCCATTAGTCGTTTCGTCCCTTCGCAGCACCGTCACCGTTTCTGCCTCGGAGATATCGCTTATCAGGGCTCCGGAGAAGCTCTCAATCTCCTTCCCGTCAATTCTCACAGGAATATCCCCGTTACGGAAACCTATTTCCTTGGCCATGGAACTATATACTAGGCCACTCTTGATGTTACGCATAGGGACTATGTCCTGTCCCCATGTAAACATAACCGCCGAATACAGGACCAGAGCCGTGATGAAGTTCATCAGCACGCCGCCGAACATAATCATGAACCGTTTCCACACCGGCTTCGAGCTGAAGTCGTAGTCATGCACCTCCGTGCCAACGTCCTTTGCACTTTTTGTCTCGTCCACCATGCCGGCAATACTCACATATCCGCCCAGTGGTACCCATCCTATGCCATATTCAGTCTCGTTGTCCTTGAAATAGGGGAACAACCGTGTAAACCACCTGTCCCTCGTTGAGAACAAGTGAAAATACGGGTTAAAGAACAAATAGAATTTCTCCACTCTCACCCCGCTTATTTTCGCGAAGAAGAAGTGACCTCCCTCATGCAGGGCCACCAGCAGGCTCAGACAGCAAATCAACTGGAAAGCCTTGATCAGAATCAAATTTATATCCATAAATCTAACAAATCTTGCAAAACCACGTTATCACCTTCCTATAATTTCCTCCGCAGTACGGCGAGCTTCGGCGTCACATTCCATGTAGTCATCCAGACTCGGCGACTTTACGAAAGGTACACGAGACAGTGTCTTCCCGATTACCTCTGCCATCTGCAGGAACCTGCATCTCCCTTCCCTGAAGGCCAGGTTTGCCACCTCGTTGGCAGCATTCACCACACATGGCGCGTTACCCCCTGTCCGTATAGCCTCATAGGCCAGTCTCAGGCATGGAAAACGCTCCATGTCAGGCCTTTCAAAAGTCAAGTCCTTCATCTCCCACCAGTCAATGCGTGGGAACGGACTCTTCAGTCTCCTGGGAAAAGACATTGCCAGCTGAATGGGCACGCGCATGTCCGGGGCACCCATCTGCCCCTTCACGGCACCATCGGCAAACTGCACTGCACTGTGCAGAATACTCTGCGGATGCACCACCACCTGTATATGGTCGGCATCTACGTCAAACAGCCACTTCGCCTCGATCACCTCAAAGCCCTTGTTCATCATGCTCGCCGAGTCAATCGTTATCTTGGCTCCCATCTCCCAGTTAGGATGCCTCAATGCCTCCTTTGCTGTCACATGCCCCATCTCCTCCAGGGACAAATTACGGAACGGCCCCCCGCTCGCCGTCAGGATAATCTTTTCAATCTCATCCTGCTCCCCCGTCAGGCATTGGAAAATTGCCGAGTGCTCACTGTCTACAGGCAGCAGCGGCACGCCATGCACCCTGCACAGTTCCGTTACTATTTCTCCGGCCACCACCAACGTCTCCTTGTTAGCCAGGGCAATAGCCTTTCCGGCCTTTATGGCAGCAATCGTGGGTCTCAGTCCGCTAAATCCCACTAACGCCGTCAGGACCATGTCCACAGGCCCCATCGTCACCACCTGACATAAAGCCTCGCTGCCGGCATAGACCTGAATCGGCAAGTCTGCCAAGGCATCGCGGACCATCTCGTATGCCCCCTCGTCGGCAATCACCACCGCCGCTGGCACAAACTCCCTCGCCTGCTTTATCAGCAACTCCGCGTTACGCCCTGCGGTCAGCACATAAGCCTCGAACAAATCCCCATGCTCACGGATTACATCCAGCGCCTGGGTTCCGATTGAGCCAGTCGAGCCCAGAATACACAATCTACGCTTCATAAGTCCAATAAACCTTCCGGAATCCTCATATACACAGTCCTCCCTTCCGCGTCAATACATTCAATCAGCGGTTCAGCGGCAGGAATCAGGATTCCGTTTACCTCAAATACCACGTTTGCCGTACTGTCATCCACACGGCCGATGCAGCCCAGGCAGCCAGCCTTGCAATCCACCACCTGCCAACCGGTCAGGCGTCTCCATGCCGGTATCTCGCCTTCCTCCTGCACGGGCGTCAGTTCTTCGGGGAAGTACACGTCACACCCTACAAACTCTGACGCACGGTCGGCATCGTCAATGTCGCGGAATTTCATCAGGGCCGTCGTGTCATTGCGGAACCGCCATTCCTCCAGGAAGAACGGGACCGGCAACCCCTCTACCTCCAGGAATACATAGTCTGCATCCGCCCTGTCCCACACGTCGTCCGTAAACGACATTGCCAGTTCGCCCCTCACGCCATGCGTCCTGGTCAGGCAACCGATCTTGTACAGCGTCCCCGTCATTCCTCTCTCCTTATCCTTGCCCCCAAGGCATTCAGCCTTCCCTCGATGTTCTCATATCCACGGTCAATCTGGCCTATGTTGTCAATCCTGCTTACCCCTGTCGCACACATCGCGGCAATCAGCAGTGCAATGCCGGCGCGGATGTCAGGACTCGTCATCCTCCCTGCGCGCAGCTGGAATTCCTTGTTATGCCCCACGACCACTGCACGGTGAGGGTCACATAGTATTATCTGCGCCCCCATGTCAATCAGTTTGTCCACAAAAAACAGTCTGCTCTCAAACATCTTCTGGTGAATCAGTACGCTGCCCTTTGCCTGTGTTGCCACCACCAGCAGCACACTCAGCAGGTCAGGGGTCAGCCCTGGCCATGGAGCATCGGCAATCGTCATGAAAGATCCGTCCAGGAACGACTCTATTTCATAATGCTCCTGTTTCGGGACAAAGATGTCGTCCCCGCTAACCTCCAGCCTGATACCCAGTCTGCGGAACGTGTCAGGGATAATCCCCAGCTGCTCATATTTCACGTCCCTTATGGTGACACCCTCGCCGCACATCGCTGCCAAGCCTATAAACGAGCCTACCTCGATCATGTCTGGCAAGATTGTGTGCGTGGCGCCGTGCAATGCCTCCACTCCCACTATCGTCAGCAGGTTCGAGGCAATTCCGCTTATCCTGGCACCCATCGCGTTCAGCAGGTGGCACAGTTGCTGCAGGTAAGGCTCGCATGCCGCATTGTATATCGTCGTACAGCCCTTTGCCAGTACGGCCGCCATTATAATGTTCGCCGTACCAGTCACAGAAGCCTCGTCCAGCAACATATACGCTCCGTTCAGCCTTTCCGCACGAATGTCAAACACCCCACGCTCGGCATCATAGTCAAACATCGCCCCCAACTTCTTGAATCCCAGGAAATGCGTATCCAGTCTCCTTCTCCCTATCTTGTCTCCACCCGGCTTGCTCACCATGGCATGGCCGAAACGCGCAATCAGCGGCCCTATCAGCAGCACGCTGCCCCTCAGTTTCGAACAACGTTCAAGAAACTCGTCACACTCCAGATACTGCAGGTCCACCTCGTCTGCCTGGAACGTCATGTCCCCCTTGCCGTGTCTCGTCACCTTCACCCCTATGTCCTCCAGGAGACCGATCTGGTTGTTCACGTCAGCGATGTCCGGAATGTTTTTTATACGTACCGGCTCGTCCGTCAGCAACGAGGCACACAACACCTGCAGAGCCTCGTTCTTGGCCCCCTGCGGCTTGATCTCGCCCTTCACCTGGTGGCCACCCTCAATAATAAATGCTGCCATATGTCAGTCCGAGCTTCTGTATTATTTCTTTCTCTTTCTCACCATTCCTGTACTCATCGTCTTCAGCGGAGCGAAACGATGTCCCTCCAATGCCTCGGCCACCGTGCCGCCGCAATACTCATTCACGTCCCTTGCCACTTTGTCCTCACTCATCACGTCTGGATTCCACGAGAACAGACTCTGCTTCATCTGGTCAGCAACCTGTAGCGTCAGTGCCTCACGTTCCTCTCCCTCCGGCATCTTTGCCAAGGTCTCCAGCGCCTTTTCCAGGATACGCCCGTAGTAACGCGCCTTTATCTTCCCCTGTGGCAGTGACATTGGTTCGGGACGCTCGTTCACTTCCTCTCTTTTCACTATTTCCACGGGATAGTCAATGTCCAGTCTGAAGTTACTTATCATCGCCAGGTGGTTCCACAGTTTCTGCTGCACATCCGCATTCGCTAGTCTTTCCTGTCCGATGTTGGCCATCACAGCTACTATAGCCTGGGCACATCGCAGCCGCTCATCGCGGTCGTCTATTCCCACGCAATACTCCACCATGTCCTGCACCACCCGGCCATACTCTGCCATTGCCATGTGCACACGCTCCGTATTATAGTCAATCTTGCTCATATCAGTTTTTTAGGTTTTGTAGCCATGAACTCCTTCAGGTAAAAAGGCTCAAAATAAGCCGTATCCGCAATTCTGCCCTCACGCAGTCTCTTCTCTGCCAACGGAGCCATGTTTGCCGCCAGCGGCACGATGTCCGGTATGAATACCGCATTCCTGTGCTTTATCACCTCCCTGCACTTTTCTGCACCGTTTCCGAAGAATACCACCTGGCCGCGCTCCAGAAACTCACCATACGACTCAGCGTCCACGATGTCGGCACCGACTTCACGTACACACCTCAGCGATCTGTCATACACCCCGGCATAAACCTCCATTCTCCTCGCGTCAATCATAGGTATTAGCATGGCATCCTCCGCAATCTCCTCATGGTACAACAGCACAGGCACGCATAGCAGTTCCAGCGTCGGCACTCCTATCAGCGGGACGTTACGCCCATAGGCAACACCCTTTGCCATGCTCACGCCAATCCTCAGGCCGGTATAGCTTCCTGGACCCTCGCTCACAGCCACTGCATCCAGCGGGATCGCGTGACTTTCGGCAAAACTCAATGCGTTCTGCGTAAAAACACCACATTTCACCGAGTGCGACGGACCCTCGCGGTCCACTTCCCGGTAAATCACGTTATTATCCTCCGCCACAGCCACGCTGCAGACCTCTGTACTTGTCTCAATACACAGAATCGTAGCCATCAATCCAAGAAATTCCTGATTAACTCCAGCGTTTCCGCCTTCGCACATTCCAGATCGTCATTCACCACCACATGGTCAAACTGCCCGGCAAATGACATCTCATACTCAGCCTTTTCCAGCCTCGTCCTTATCTGCTCCGGCGAGTCAGAGCCACGTCCCTCCAGCCTCCGTCGCAGTTCATCCACCGACGGTGGTTGGATAAACACGCTCAACGCCCTCTCGCCAAATTGTCTCTTAATGTTCATCCCCCCCTTCACGTCAATGTCAAACACCACGTTCACACCCCTTTCCAGATCAGCGGTTACCTGCTCGCGTAGCGTACCGTAGAACCTGTCCTTGTATACCTCCTCATATTCCAGAAAATCCCCCGCCGCAATCTTGCTGCGGAACTCCTCAGGCGACAGGAAGAAATACTCCACGCCATCTCTCTCCATCACCCCGTTGTTACAACGTGGCGGTCGCGACGTAGCACTGATGCTGAACGACATTCTCAACTCCGGATGCACCCTCATCAGCCACTGCACTATCGTACTCTTTCCGCTTCCGGACGGAGCCGAGAATATCAGACATTTACCCTTCATATCCATCACGCTATAGCACGTTCAGTACCTGCTCCTTTATCTGTTCCAGTTCATCCTTCATCCTCACCACGATGTTCTGCATCTCCGCCTGGTTCGACTTCGAGCCCGTCGTGTTGATCTCCCTGCCCATTTCCTGGGCTATGAATCCCAGTTTCTTTCCCTGTCCGGGCTCACCGTCCATCGTGGTCCTGAAATATTCCAGATGGTTAGCCAGCCTCTGCTTCTCTTCGTTTATATCCAGTTTCTCGATATAGAAAATCATCTCCTGCTCCAGGCGGCCGCGGTCATATTCCACCTCCGGTATGGCCGTCAGGGCATCCGTCAGTCTTTGTCTTATCCTCTCCGTCCTTGCCTTCTCCAGAGGCTCAATGCTACGTAGCAATGAACCGATACTGTCCAGTTTCTCGACGAATTTCTTAGCCAGGGCCTCACCTTCCTGGATACGGAAGGCAATCAGCTGGTCCAGAGCCTCCCTCACCACTTTCGCAGCCACCGTCCATTCCTCGTCCGTCAGTGTTTCCTGCCTGTCCTGCCGGCCCATCATGTCAGGCATACGCATTATCACCGCCCACGGATCCAACGGTGCCGGTATGTCCAGATCCTTCGATATTTCACATATCTGCTTGTAGTAACTTGCCGCCAATGCGCTGTTTACCGTTGCGGCCTCCGCAGTCTCGTCACGCTCCACCCACAAGGCAAGCTCTACCTTGCCACGCTGCAGTAATGCCCCCGTTGTCGAGCGAATCTCCATTTCCTTCTCACGGTAGCACTGCGCGACTCTTGTGGACAGATCCAGCGATTTGCTGTTCAGAGACTTCACCTCCGCCGTAATTTTCTTGTCCCCATATACGGCAGAAGCCTTGCCGTACCCAGTCATTGACAATATCATAGATGCGTTAGTTTACAATAAATTTCGTGCAAATATACAAAAAAACGCCCAAATCACCTACGAAAAACACCACTTTAAGATCAGAGCTCATAGAATCTTCGTTTTTAACTAATCCGGGCGACAGGCAGGCAGTAAGGTAAACTCACACGTCCGGTACATTCCAACCGCCTCAAAATCAATATTTTAGCAATGGTAAAAGTAACAAATAACATAACACGCTGAAAATCAGCCACATAAATAGCATATCAACGATATATCAACGATATATCAACGATATATCAACCATATATCTCCCATATAAGTCCCATACAAGACCCTTTCATCGACCTTTCATCACCGGTTAAAGACCGAATAATCAACAAAAAATTAACATCCCAAAAACACTCTCAGCCCTAATCTATAATCCAAGAACGGCAATCAAGCAAAATTTTCACACGAACAGCCTTGTTTTTCGCACGAAAAAGTATTTTTTTTTTTTTTTTTGAATTCAGCCGACTGATATATAGTAAATTATACCTGATTTGCTCCTGAAACAGAAATGTCAAACACCTCTCTATCCTTTGATTTTACAAGGAAAAGCAGTACCTTTGCACCCGTTTTATATAAAGAAGGACATCTTTTTTTTAAAATAACGTGATGATTAGAAAAATTTATTTGTTGTTCGCATTTTTGGTAACTGCTTTATGCACAGCCAATTTGTATGCGCAGACCACCCACGCACACTCCACCAGCCGCCATTGGCATGGAATAGACGTACTGGAAATCTGGGAGCACCGCAACGACGATGCATGGCTGAATGCCAATTATCCCAAAATCAAAATCAAGCAGACCTATACCAACGGCAAACCCGATTCCGGTTGTGGTTATCCCGTATATTTATATAATGTAGG
Organism: Prevotellaceae bacterium UBA3646; assembly: GCA_002373535.1. Lineage (GTDB taxonomy): Bacteria > Bacteroidota > Bacteroidia > Bacteroidales > Bacteroidaceae > Physcousia. The sequence continues at coordinate 15,581 of DFKL01000096.1, forward strand.
TACCGACAAGTTTACCATCGAAGGAGGTAATTGGGGTATGGAATCCCGCCTGTTCTACAACGATTTCGGCCGTTGCATGAAACTTATTTTGGAGGAAACCTCTCCTGGCAATAATAACTGGAAGCTCAGGTTCAATGCCGATGTTACACAGAGTAACAGTACGGAAAAATGTAGGTTGACTTTAAATGTGGCCACAGTTACCAGATCCGATGAATGGAATAGTACAGATATGAGTTTTACTTCCATTCTGGATGGCTATAAGAGGAATGCAAACTGGGATTTCGAACGCGTAGAGTCCGACCCAGCCAGCGACACCTACACATTCCGCATGTCACAGAAGTACACGCAGCCTTCTACTACTACCTATTGGAAGACAGATGCCAGTGTAAAGGATATGACATTCCGTTTCGGCGCAGTTTATGGCGAATGGTGGTGTCCCGACAGGGGTGACGGGAAATGGAAGGGCAATGGTTATTATGTCCATATAGACGACGACCGCAGTTGCTGGACCTCTGCAGGAAACGACGGCAGTGATGCCGAATCGCCCTGGGACAACCATACCAAGGTTCAGGTCGGCAGCGATATGATCGAGATAGACGAGCTCTACCAGTGGCGCATAATCAGCCAGGATGAGTTCATCCGTGTCCTTAACGACGAGACCGTTGGCCTCAACCCCAGTATCTCCAGTCTTGTTCCCGACCGTGATTTTACCAGAAACTCCAAGGAGTTCGAATATTGGGAAAAAGACCATACCGACGATGTTGTGTCGGAGACAGGTGTTGGCAGATATGGTTACACTTATGGATTCAAGTCTCCAGGCACCAGCAGCAACGCGACATACCAAAATAAAAATACATACAACAACGAGCCTTGGAACAGTCCTCTGATTCTCAAATGTGTAAGAGAATCCCTAAATGATGCCAAGTATTCCTACATGTCATTCGAGGGTTGCGGCACGGCCTATGTCCGTTTCGAGGTTCCGCGTGCAGGTTGGTACGAGATAGAGTCCCGTGCCATCAGTTTCGGCCCCGAGGATCATCCCGTATATCTCTATGCAATGACAGATGGTGCGGCAGAGGTAATTTCAGACGACCAAAGCGCGCTCACGGCTGCGTCAGGATATCAGCAGATGCGCATCACCAATTTGACCGGCATCAGTCAGCTCTCCAAATATGTAGATTTGCCGAAGAATCCAGACAAGTCAAATGTTGATGCTGTAGTAGCCGTTGGAAAGGTACTTACTCTCCAAGCCGAGGACTTCATCCACAAGTTCTGGATATATGTGGATCCCACCAAATACCAGGAAGAGGGCAAGGGGCTTACGATCGGCATCAAGAAGGAGTATGCGACCAAGACGTATAAAGGAACCAAGGATGATATCAAGTATTACTACGACTCCGACTTGGCCGTATTGGACAATATCCAGATTTCCTACATGGGTCTTGCCCCGTCGTTCTTCTACGAGGAAGAGGAGAGCCTTGACTATCTTGTATTTGACAAGGACAAGATTCCCGAGCGTCCCGGCGCAGCCCCCGACAACAAGTATGCCGGTTCCGTCAGCCTTGCCCGCACGCTCAAGAAGGGCCAGTGGAACAGCTTCTCCATGCCCATTCCGCTCACAGGCGAGCAGGTGCGCAGTGCCTTCGGCGAGGACTGTCAGCTTCTCGAGCTTCACAGCATCGGCGGTCTGTCTCACAACGCCAGCGTCATAGACTTCCAGTCCGTCGGCCTCAAGCCAGTGGATCCCCTCGAGTGGGTTGTCGTTCCGGGCAAGTTCTATCTCCTCAAGCCCACTGCCGACCCCAACGACGGCCTCGACCCCCGTGGCATACACTACGACTACTACGACCTTGGCCGTAACTACTTTACCGTCAATCCCGACGTCAACAGCGGCAAGAGCGAGGGCGACGCAGACTACTACACCCACTACATCCTCGACCCGGCCGTAATGTCCGCAAGCCAGTCCCTCCCCTCGTGGAACGGCACCGAAGCCGTCACCGATGGCGAGAACGACGGCACGGCAAGCATCACCTACGTTCAGACACCCGGCTACAGCACCTTTGCCGTTACCGACGGCATCTACAACGGTAGCCAGGCAACCCCCGGCCTCTATGCCCCCAAGGGCGCATACGTCTATAGCAACAACAGGATGTACGAGATCAACA
>DFKL01000168.1 GCA_002373535.1 Prevotellaceae bacterium UBA3646
GTAATTTGACAAATCTTAGACATTTCTAATCTTCCTTTCTTTTGTTACTTTCCAATAACATCTTCCAAACGGCCGCAAAGTTACGGTAAAAAAATCACTTACGCAAACTTTTTCGGAGAAAAGTGTGGAACCTCTTTTCAAAATGTCCTGCAAAAACGGCAAGCTACGGCACTATGCCCGAGAATAGGCTGGCAGTTCCATGCTACAGAAGTCCTTGTCCTGATACTTGAAATAACCAGCCATTGCTATCATGGCCGCATTGTCTGTCGTATAGCCGAACTTAGGAATAAACACTTTCCACCCATATCGTCTGGCATGGTCCATGAATGCCTCGCGAAGGCCTGTATTGGCACTCACTCCTCCGGCGACAGCCACCTGACTGATTCCAAGGTCCTTCACGGCCTTGCGCAGTTTCCTCATCAAGATATCCACAACCGTATACTCGAGGCTTGCGGCTAAATCCTCCTTGTGATGCTCCACAAAACCGGCATCCTGTGACACCCATTCGCGCATATTGTAGAGGAAGCTGGTCTTAAGGCCGCTGAAACTATAGTCATAACCGCCAATCTGCGGACGCGCAAAATCGTAGGCATGAGGATTGCCCTTCCTTGCCAGACGGTCGATTACAGGACCTCCCGGATATCCAAGTCCCATCACCTTGCTACACTTGTCCAACGCCTCGCCTGCTGCATCGTCTATAGTCCTGCCTATTATCTCCATGTCGTTGTATGCGCGTACCAACACTATCTGACTGTTACCGCCACTAACCAGGAGGCACAGGAAAGGAAACTGCGGAGCGACATGTTCGTCCCCCTCTTCGCGCACGAAATGAGCCAGTATATGGCCTTGAAGGTGATTTACCTCTATCATCGGGATATCAAGACTGGCTGCAAGTCCCTTGGCAAAGCTCACGCCAACCAGCAAGCTTCCCATCAAGCCGGGACCACGGGTAAATGCCACTGCCGACAAATCGTTCCTCCCTACCCCGGCTTTCTTCATGGCATGGTCAACTACCGGAACGATATTCTGCTGATGCGCACGGCTTGCCAATTCGGGCACCACCCCTCCATAAGCCTCATGCACGGCCTGCGACGCGGTGACATTGGACAAAAGCACTCCATCCCTGATTATTGCTGCCGACGTGTCGTCGCAGCTGCTCTCTATTCCTAAAATAACCATTTCAATGCGTCAGTATTTCCACTCCGTTTTCAGTCATCACATATGTATGTTCCCACTGGGCACTGGGAAGCTCGTCCTCACTTATAACCTCCCATCCGTAGGGGTCATCCTGATCCACGAATACGCGCCACGTACCCATGTTGATCATCGGCTCGATCGTAAATGTCATACCGGGAACAAGCAACATGCCGGTACCCTTGTGTCCGTAGTGCTCTACATCCGGCTCCTCGTGAAACTTACACCCCACTCCATGTCCGCACAAGTCGCGGACTACGCTGTATCCGTTGGCATGTGCATGCTTGGCGATGGCATTCCCCAGGTCACCGACGAACACATACGGCTCGTGACATACTTTCTCGCCAATCTTAAGACATTCCCAAGCAACGTCGACGAGACGCTGACAACGAGGGTCTGTCTTTCCTATAACAAACATACGGCTGGCATCAGCGAAGTATCCATCCAGGATAGTAGTGCAGTCTACATTCACAATATCACCTTCCACCAGGACATCCTCCTCCTTGGGAATTCCATGACAGACCACTTCATTGATACTGGTACAGCAACTCTTGGGATACCCCTCGTAGTTCAGCGGGGCAGGAATACCGCCATGCTTCACCGTGAAGTCGTACACAATATGGTCAATTTCCAAAGTCGTCATTCCCTCGTGTATCTTCTCGGCGACAGCATCCAGTACCGCTGTGTTCAGCTTGCCCGCACGACGTATTCCTTCGATCTGCTCCCTGGTCTTTATCAAGTCGCGGCTGGGGCACAGCTTTCCGCGCTCCTGGAACTCAAGAATCCGACGGTCCATCTCTGTAGGAGGCAGTCCTGGAATCAGTTGCCAATTGTCTTTGTATTTCTTCTTGCTCACCTTATAATTATCTATACGGAAGGCAAAGTTACACTTTTTTGACCACAATTCCTGCCCGTTTGGCAATTAATTTGTATTTTTGCACCTAATATGCAACAGAATGATACAACAAAGAACGAGAGCAACATCCTGACTATGTTGCTTATTTTCGTCCTTGCCGGTGCATTCTCCATGATTGCCAACCGCATGGGATGCATAGACAGCGTAGTCAACCTAAGCCTGCTTATGCTGCCTGACAAGCTGATTCTTGCCGGCCTGTTTACTGCATCTTGCATAGTGAGCATCAGTATCGGGACAAGCTGCGGGACTATAGCTGCACTGACACCAATCGCTGCAGGAATCGCACAGCGTGAAGGACTCTCGCTGCCACTTCTTACCGCTGCCGTAGTCGGAGGAAGCCTGTTCGGGGACAACCTGAGTTTCATCTCAGACACGACCATCATGGCAACACGGACACAAGGATGTCGCCAGAGAGACAAGTTCCTCTCCAATATACGCATAGCTCTCCCGGCTGCAATGGCTACGGTCATTCTGTATTGCTTCCTCGGGAACGACATACACCAGACATCAGTCATACAGAATATAGACGCCCTGCATATACTGCCATACGCAGCAATCTTCATCCTGGCACTGACAGGTGTAAACGTCATTCTGGTCTTGCTGCTCGGAATCCTTTGCGCTTCCGTAATTACACTGTCACAAGGCACCCTTACCGTCTATGGCATTTGGACGGCCATGTGGGACGGAACACAGAGCATGCACGACCTTATAATCGTTACAATCTGTGCTGCAGTAATCATACAATGGCTCACCAACCGAGGCATAATAGAGAAGACTGTCAATGCGATTTGCCGCCACATACACAGTCCGCGTGCTGCCGAGGCAAGCATCTCCACGGCTGTAATTGCTGCAGACATGATGACGGCCAACAACACTATAGCCATCATGGCAGTCGGTCCTGTTGCACGCCACATGGCAAAGCGTTTCCACATAGCACCGCAACGCACTGCATCGCTGCTGGATACGATGTCGTGCTTTGCACAAGGTATTATTCCATGGGGTGCACAAATACTCATTGCAGCAGGCCTTGCCAACATCAATCCGGTAAGCATACTGCCGTATCTGTACTATCCGCTGATCTTGGGTATACTGGCCGGTATAAGCATCATCAAGAAATCATGAAAAAATATTGGATATTATCTGCCATCATTGCAGTGGCTTCGTGTACAGGAACACAGAAAGACATGCGTCAAGACAACACGCGCATGGAACAGGAAGACCTGAGGAACGGGAACGAACTGACCATCGACAGCATGGAGCGTGTCCGCAAGGACAAACTTATGGAGATCAGTTGCAACCTGCAGTTCACGAACAGTTGCGGAACCGTTTCCGACAGTATAAACGCCAGCATAAGCCAGCACATATTGGAGCAAGGGCGGAACAGCAACGTACGCGAGGCAATGCGAGACTATGTGAGCAAGACATACAGCCAATACAAGGAAGAGGTCGAAGAAATGCAGGCACGAGGCGACTATTTTGCCGACATGATATTCAGTTTCGAGCGCAACGGCCGTTTCATGGACGACTGTGCAGACAGTGTCGTCACGTACGAAGCCATCAGTTACACATTCCTTGGCGGAGCACATGGCTACCATAGTGTGACATACCTGAACTTCTCACGCAGAACCGGCCACCTCATAACCATAGGTGATGTCCTGGATCTCAGCCAAAAAGACGCCATCATAGGACTGCTGGTCAGGGATCTTGAGAAACAGACAGGATGCAATGGCATGCAGGAGTTGGAAGATGAAGGGTTCATAAGCATACGTGACATGCAAGTGACAGACAACTTCCACATGGGAAAACGCGGTATCACATTCGCATACAACCCGTACGACATAGCCTGCTATGCCCTCGGCAAACAGTTTGTTACGCTTACCTACGAGCAGCTTAGACCTTACATGAAATAACGAACTGACATTGACAGTGGCAAAGAAGAATATTTTCCATTTCAAGCAGTTCAGTATCGACCAGACACATGCGGGGATGAAAGTAGGGACTGACAGCGACCTGCTTGGAACCATGGCACACGGCGGCCACGATATTCTGGATATCGGCACCGGTACCGGCATACTGACACTGATGATGGCACAACGTTTCCCCGATGCACGTCTGACTGCCATCGAGATAGACGACAATGCCGTCATGGATGCTGCCATGAATTTCCGAAACTCTCCATGGAGCGACCGCATAACCTTGTTTCATACGGCACTGCAGGACTATATGCCTGTGTACAAATTCAACGCCATAGTATGCAATCCGCCATATTTCGACAAGTCTCTGGAATGTCCCAGTATTGAAAGACAAAGGGCGCGCCATACCTCTTCTTTGCCATTCAGCACTCTTGTCGACAAGTCTTACGAGATGCTCGACGACGGAGGACGATTGAGTGTAATACTGCCGTCTCAGGTCATGAACGGTTTTTGCCAGCTATGTCTGGAGAGAGGTTTCTGCCTGATTGAGGACAACATAATACATACCCTGCCTGACACCCCTCCCAAACGCCACATACTCGTATTCCGGAGACCTTTGCGAGTGTCAACGGCTGAAGCATGCAGAGACGCTGCTCCTATGGTCAACACTTACTGTATACGCAATACAGACAACAGCTATTCCCAATGGTTCAAACTGCAGTTACAGGATTTTCTCGTCGGTAACATCTACCAGCCTGAATAACATAATATAACCTTATGAGCAGAATAGAGAAGTTTGACATCCTTTATGAGCCTGCCGGAGAGACGCGACGCATACATCTATATATCCCCGACGGCTATGACCATAGTGACGAAAGATATCCGGTACTGTACATGTTTGACGGCCAGAACCTGTATCTTGACGAGGATGCTTCGTTCGGCAGATCCTGGAGACTGAATGATTTTATGGATTGCTTCCCCAAAAAGGTTATTGTCGTAGGCATGGAGTGCTCCCATACTGGCAATGAACGTCTGCGAGAATATTCTCCTTATCGCATATACGCACGATGGATGGGTAGTATAGACGGTATAGGAGACGCCACCATGCAGTGGATTACAAATACCGTAAAGCCATACATCGACAGCCATTACAGAACATGGTCTCATCGCGAGGCTACGGCTATAGGAGGAAGCTCGATGGGGGGTATGATGTCTCTCTATGCCATCATACGCTACAACTCCGTATTCTCCAAGGCAGCATGTGTTTCGCCGGCCATAGGCTTTGCCATGCGACAGTTCAGGAAAGAAATCGGACAATCACAGCTACAGGGCGACACTCGCATCTTTTTCTCATGGGGTACAGACGAGTGGAAAGGCTCCGATGCACCAATGACACGCAATATCATGAGCCTTGAGTCATTCGTACAGGACAAGGGTGCAACCACATGGCTATACCATCAGCAGGGAGGACGACACAACGAGGCTGACTGGGAGAAGCAAGTACCTACATGGATGCAGTTTCTGTGGATGTAACAGCACGGATAGGATTCCAAATCATCCGTACACGGACAAGACAAGGGGATGCGCCGACTGGCACATCCCCTTTATCTTTGTTTAAGTTTTCGTAAAACTGCGTCTTACTTCTTGTTCAGATACAAGTCTGCCTGAACGGCACAGGCTACCGTACAACCTACCATAGGGTTGTTTCCGATACCCAGGAAGC
>DFKL01000013.1 GCA_002373535.1 Prevotellaceae bacterium UBA3646
CACCGCCGGGACCGAAAATCTTCTCAGCCGGCCCCAGGGAGAAGTGCAGGTCCGTAAAGTCAAACTTGCTCTTCCCCGACGTCTCGTACTGCTCCTGGTTACGCTGACGGTAATACTGCCCCATACTCTTCTTCAGGCTCCAGTCCATATACTCCTTTACCGTCATCTCCAGTGGCGGAGTCAGGTATCCCGTCGCCGTCCCCAGCGTCATCCCGTTCTGGTTTGCCGGCAGGAAGCTCCCCATCTTCACGCTGCTCTGTCCGTTCCCGTCCGCCTTGGCCTTGGCCTGTCCCCTTTTGTCCTGGTCAGGTTTCCTATCCTTCAGGTCCTTTGCATCCACCATGCTCGTACCCACGTTGTAGGTACCGTTCTTCTCGTCGTATGTGACCTCCGTCTTCAGGTTGTCGGGATCCTTCAGGTCCGCCGACCGGTGCTTCACGTCGTCCGCCGATTCCGTCGTCGTCCGCCTTACTGAGAACCTCGGCTTCCTTTTCTCCACCGTATCCACCATCGCCTTGCCGTATGTATGCGTGCGCGAAATAAAAAAAGGAATACCCCCCGGTACGACGAAGCCGGTGACCAGCATCCACATGCCCGCCACCAGTAGTAAACGTGATATGCAACGTTGTCGGCTCACGTAATAGATAACGCTGCATACCCCGCGTTTATTGTACGCTACAGAGATTTTAACGCCAGCTTGATTACCTTTTCCACAGGAGCCCCAGGCTCCTCTAGCAATATTGCACGCACCACCTTGGCCGTAGGCGCAGGGCTGAAGCCCAGCATAGTCAGGGCCTGTACCGCCTCGTCCATTACCACGCTGTCCACCGTCGCCGCAGGCCCTTTGTCCCCCGTAGCGCCAGCCATGCCAGCCTCGGCGGCATACGGCAAGATCTTGTCCTTCAGGTCCACTATTATACGCTCGGCAGCCTTAGGCCCGATACCCTTCACCCGCTTCAGCATCTTCACGTCCCCGTCGGCAATCACGCTGCACAGCTCCGCCGGCGACATGGCCGATAGTATCATTCGCGCTATTGCCGCACCTATGCCGCTCACCGTAATCAGTTCCAGGAACAGCGACCTCTCTATCCTCGTCGCAAATCCCCACAGCTGGAAGGCATCCTCGCGAATCGACTCGTACACCCACAGCTTCACCTCCTCCTTGCCCACGAGGGCGCTGTACGTATTCAGGCTGATGTTCACGCCATAGCCCACACCCATGCACTCCACCGTAGCCGTCGTAGGCTCCAGTTCAGCCAGTCTGCCACGCACATATTCAATCATAGACAGTATAATTTTTTTTATACTGCAAAGATACAACAAATCAGCCGTTTTTTTGCCAAATTCACGGAAAAGCATTATTTTTGCACTAAAAAGCGAGTCAAGACCCGCATACACGGCAAAAGAAAAAACAAAGACATAAAGATGAAGCTGAAAATCATCGTACTTGCCAAGCAAGTCCCCGACACCCGCAACGTAGGCCCCGACGCCATGACCCCCGAGGGCACCGTCAATCGTAGCGCGTTGCCGGCCATCTTCAATCCCGAAGACCTCAACGCCCTCGAGCAAGCCCTCAGGCTTAAGGACGCCAATCCCGGCACCACCGTCACCGTCATCACCATGGGTCCCGGCCGTGCAGCCGAAGTCATACGCGAAGCCATGTACCGTGGCGCTGACGGCGGATACCTGCTCACCGACCGCGCCTTTGCCGGAGCCGACACCCTTGCCACCAGCTACGCCCTCAGCACCGCCATACGTCACGTATGCCCCGATGCAGACCTCATCATCGGCGGCCGTCAGGCCATCGATGGAGACACGGCCCAGGTAGGCCCCCAGGTAGCCGAGAAGCTTGGCATCAACCAGATCACATACACCGAGGAGATACTCTCCCTCGACGACCGCGGCATCACCGTCAAGCGCCACGTCGATGGCGGTATCGAGACCGTTCACAGTCCCCTTCCCGTAGTCCTCACCGTCAACGGCAGCGCCGCCCCGTGCCGCCCCCGCAATGTCAGGCGCGTCATGCAGTACAAGCGAGCCCTTGCCCCCATGGAGCTTGCCCCCGGCACCACCTATGCCGACCAACCCTATGGCGGCCAGTACAGCCAGAAGCCATATCTCCAGATAGGCCAGCTCACCTGCGCCGACATCAATGCCGACCTGCAGCAGTGCGGCCTCTCCGGCTCACCCACCAAGGTCAAGGCCGTCGAGAACATCGTGTTCAAGGCCAAGGAAAGCAAGACCCTTACCGACAGTGACCGCGACATAGACAATCTGATGGCAGAACTCCTGGCATCCCATACAATAGGATAGAAACACACACATGAACAACGTATTCGTATATTGCGAGCTTGAAGGCACAAAAGTTGTCGAAGTAAGCCAGGAATTGCTGACCAAGGGCCGTAAGCTTGCCGACACACTCGGCGTCAGCCTCGAAGCCATCGCCGCAGGCAGCGGCATCATCGGTCAGGTAGAAAGCCAGATACTCCCCTACGGCGTAGACAAGCTCCACGTCTTTGACGCCCCCGGCCTTGCCCCCTATACCAGCAAGCCCCACACCGCCATTCTCGTCAACCTCTTTAGGCAGGAGCAGCCACAGATATGCCTCATGGGCGCCGATGTCGTAGGCCGTGACCTCGGTCCCCGGGTATCGTCAGCCCTGCACAGCGGCCTCACCGCCGACTGCACGGCACTCGAGATAGGCCCCCACGACGACAAGAAGCAAGGACGTCACTACGACAACCTCCTCTACCAGATACGCCCCGCCTTTGGCGGCAACATCGTAGCCACCATCGTCAATCCCGACAACCGTCCCCAGATGGCCACCGTGCGCTCCG
>DFKL01000010.1 GCA_002373535.1 Prevotellaceae bacterium UBA3646
TAGGCTGGAAGCTGAGGTTTACCTGATTGTAAAGAGGGTTGGTGTCGACGATGTTGCTGTTGACCTGTCTTGCCCATGCAGCCTGGAATCTTGCACGCATACCGAAAGCCGGTGTGGCCCACTTACCGATGCTCAGGTCGAAACCATGGGCACCACGCCTTGTTGCGAATGGGTTGGCAGATACATCCATGCCATGCTCCTGATTTGAATATGCGCTGAGGAAATCATAGCCGAAGTCAATAAACCAGTTGTCCCAGAAACCGTTGGTTACGACACGATGTTTCTTTGTCGGAATCTCGGTCGTCGTCTCCTGTGCTGTTGCGGTGACTGTCATGCCGGCAACAAGCAGCAACAAAAAGTACTTTTTCATAATACCTAATTTTAATTGCAATGTTACTTTTACGTGTATTTGTCTATTTGCGTTGCAAATATATGAAATATAATTTAACTTATCTACAATTCGTGTGAAAAATATTGAAAAGAAACATGGTTAGCTCTGATTTTGTCCCGTATGACGTTGCCTAACCGAATAATTTTGACAGTTCGTAGTCAGTTATTACCTTGATGATAGTTTTCCCGTTCGGCGTGGAGTTGGGGTTGGAACTCTGCAGCAGTGACGACATTAAACTGTCCATTTCTTCGGATGATAGTGCTTGTCCGGTGACTATGCTTGTCTGTTGTGCCATAGACAGGGCTATGCTTTTCCTGTACTCTTCAGCGTCCTTTTCCACACCTTCCTGCAGGCTGTTCAGTATCTCTTGGATTATCTTCTTGGCCGATGCGGCATCCACGTCTGCAGGCACTCCGTTTAGAGAGTAACTGCCCGTGCCAAGCGAGACGATGTCAAATCCGATGTGCTGCAGGTCGGACAGTATCGTTTCCATCAGTTCCTGCTCTTGTGCGGTAACTTCAATCAGGTCAGGGAACAGGCACCCTTGTGTCGCTGCAGGGCGGTTCGTGATCTGACGGATGTATTTGTCGTACAGGACCCGTATGTGTGCACGATGTTGGTCTACGATCATCAGGCCTGAGCGAGATGCAACAATAATGTATTGTCCTTTATATTGGTAATAGTGCGTACTTATCTCGTCCTCCGGCAGCCTATTCTCTCCAAAAAGATTGTCTTCCTTGACCTCAGCCTTCTCGTCTGTTTGCTTCAGGAGATTGTCGTATAGCCTGCTCCAGTCCTTTGATGTCGCTGCCGGCTTGAACGGGTCATAGTTGCTGTCGACCTTTATGGTCGGTGATGCAATTGGTGACTGTGTCTTATTGTATACCGGTATCTCAAAGTCCTTCGCCTTGGTGAAATCTATATTCGGAACCGCATCGAATTTTCCCAGTGCCTCCTTGATTCCGACAAGGATCAGACGGAAGATATCAGAATCGTTGTTGAACTTGATCTCTGTCTTCGTAGGACTGAGGTTGACATCTATTTCTGAGGGGTCGACGTCTATAAACAGGAAAAACGGTACCTGTTCTCCGACGGGAATCATGTGTTCAAAGGCTTCTTGGACAGCCTTGCTGAAATATGCATGTCGGACGAAGCGGCCGTTTACGAACATATACTGTTGCGGTTTGGTCTTTACGGCGGATTCAGGTCTGCCTACATAGCCGGTAATACGTGCTATGTTCGAATCAACGCTGACGTCCAACAGCTTTTCGCTAAGCGACTTGCTGAACAGATCCCGTATTCTCTGGCGCGAGCTTTGTGTCGCCTGCAGATTCCATATCAGGTTCCCGTCGCTGCTCAGGGTGAAGTTCACGGAGGGATTTACAAGGGCAATGTGCAGAAACTCCTCCTTGATATTGCGCAGTTCCGTATTGTTCGACTTCAGGAAACGACGTTTGTTTCCTGCATTGTAGAAGAGGTTCCTTACGTCAATATTCGTTCCCACCTGGCACATGCATGGTTCCTGTGAGACGAACTTCCCGCCGGCGAAGTCAATTCTTGTTCCTACTTCATCGCCCGGAGTGCAGGTCTGCATCCTGACTTCCGAAACAGCAGCTATACATGACAGTGCAACTCCGCGAAATCCCATTGTACGCAGTCTGGTAAGGTCGTCTATGCCATTGATTTTGCTGGTTGCATGCCGTTCAAATGCCAGTAGTGCGTCATTGCTGCTCATTCCCTTGCCGTTGTCCAGTACCTGAATGCTGTCCAGGCCGGCATTTGACACATACACATCAATACGGCTTGAACCGGCATCCAGAGCATTTTCCATCAGTTCCTTGATAACTGATGACGGGCGCTGAATCAGTTCTTCTGCCGAAAGCTGGTTTGATACTGCCTGAGGGAGAATGTGTATTATGTCCATTATTTCTGCTTTATTATTTTTTGCTTACAAGTGGACGTTCCCCGTCTGCAGGAAATGCCATATCATAATCAGGATTATTATTGCAATCAGCGCAACTGGCCATGTCAGATGGCTCCTGCTGCTGTCTGCATATTTTTTTGCGCGCGGCGTAAATTCAGAGAATTTCCCCTTGAAGCGGTCTTGGGTGTAGTCTGTTTCCCTTTCTGTGGCTTCACCCTGTTCCCGGCGTACGTCCTCGACCAGTTTCTTCAGCTTGTCTTTTCTCGCGTCAGTATATATGCTGACTTTACGGAACTTCCTGGGTTCCCTTGTCTTGAACAGTCCCATTGTCTTTGCCTTTCTTTATTGTCTGTAGATTTTGCAGGGGAGCTCTGCGTCGTTTGCTCTCCTTCAGTTCCGTCCCCCTTGTCTTCCCCCTCCAGTTGAAGATGTCTGCAGCATCCTTCGGACGCATGTAGTCAAACCAGTTGAAGTTGTCCAGGAATCTTTGTTTGGGAGGAATCTTAAAGATAGGGTAGAGTGTTCCTGTAGCAGCAGGCATCCATATACGTCTTATCTTTTGGTCGCTACCCATAAACATCTTCATTTCCGTACTTTCGCAATGGTTCAGGCCTATCATCAGACTGTCGGAGTCCAGAGGGTAGTATTTGACTATGACATTGCCTATGGTATGTGTACTCTTAATTTTTCCCTTGTCAAAATACGAGTGCAGCTCGTGTCCGGATATCTGGTTGTAGTGCATGCTGTCCAACCTCTCGCACATGAGCGTCTGTCTGAGTACCTGTATGCTGTCGATCGTGCTGTCGTTCATGAATGCAATGATTTCCTCCCCAAGGATCTGCTGGTTCTTGCTCCATACCACAGGGTCTCTATACATTGTTACCTGTGATGTCTTTTTGTTGTATACCAGCGAGTCGCAGACTCCCTGTATGTCTTCACGGAACATCCTGACCTTGTGATATGCATGCATTGTGCGGTATACAGAGTCCGTCTTTATGTTGATCGTGAATAGCTTGACGGTATCGCCATGCAGATACATGGTGTCTCTGCCTTGTGAGTAATCTATGATTTGTGCGGAATCAGTGCCCATGCTATAGCCTGTCTTGTCATCGTAATAGCAGTATTGTCCTGTCATTCTGTTCTTGTTCAGCACATCGGTGTACAGGACGTTGCCGAAAGCCTCTCCTATGGAGTCGCGGCTATTCCATATAACCTTGTCTCCGATTAGCTTCTTTCCATTGTTGTTGAGTTCGCTCCTGTCATGCAGTATCAGGTCGTGGTCTTTGGAATTCATGAATGCGGACACTGTATATATGTGGCATGAGCCGTTGTCAATCGTGCTTGGACCTGTGGCATGTCCTATGCCAGTGCGTGTATCATAGTGCAGGGTGTCTGTCAGCAGCGTCGTCTCTGCTTTCCTGGGGGGTGGGGGAGTTACCATCCTGACGTTGTAGTTAAATACGGCCTCGCGTGTGTCCGGTCTATATTCTCCCCAGTCGGATGTCAGGTCATTGTTGGCGTCAACCAGATGTCCTCCTTCAAAAAAATATCCTATATTGTACAGTCTGTCATAATCCATGGAGTCGGTATAGACCTTGGTGGTCCGGTGCGTAAGCACGACATTGTGACGCATTCGTGCCAGTTTTTCCAGGCCGTTATAGTGCAATACGTCCCCAGTGAGATTCAGGGTGTCTCCTTGAATCAGCCTCACGTGGCCATAGGCATCGAAACTGTTCGATTTCTCATAGAACAGGGCACTGTCGCAGAACATCAGGACGTTATCGTGCCTGAACTGTACATGACCGACCAGGAACTGTGCCTCGCGATTCCTGGAATCATCATAGTACAAGACGTCAGAGTGCAGCAGGTACACCCTGTTGTCTGCATGGCATATCCATATTATGCCGCACAGGAGTATTATGAAGGACAGTGTTTTCTTCAAGGCTATTTGACCCATCCGGGGTATGTGAAATCACAGGAACGCCAGTCTTCGTTAATGCGAACGTAGGTACTCTTTTGCTTGTCCTTGATCCATTGCTGAATCATTTCTTCACTCTTTTTTGACTCTACGGTACCTTTCAGGATCTGGAAATCCTCCGTGATGGATGCACGATGTGCAGGAATGCGGTTTCTCAGTTTGACTATGGCGCATGTCTCCATACCATGCTTGTCTATCATCGTAAAGGCCTTGGAAATCTCGCCGATTTCCATCTTGTCCACCATTCTGGCTATTTCGCTGGGCAAGTCTGACATTTCAAAGCGGGTCGTTGCGATGCCGGTCTCATGATTTATGTTTGTCATGATGCCGTGGTTGTTACGCGAGTCCTTGTCGTCTGACAAGTCACGTGCCCCGTCCTCAAATGTGAATTTGTTCTCCTTTATATCCATGGCAATAGAATCCAAGCGTACCATGCAGGCCTCTATGTCTTTCGGATCGACCTCGGGGCGACGGAGTATGTGTCGTATCTTGACCTTGTCTCCGCGTTTGTCAATCAATTGGACGATGTGGAATCCATATTCGCTTTGTACGACTTTGCTGACCTTTTTGGGATCTGTCAGGGAAAATGCTACATTCGCAATGGCAGGATCCAACTGTGTGCGCCCGTAGTAGTCCAGCTCACCACCCATGCGTGCGCTGTTTTCGTCCTTGCTGAACATACGTGCCAAGGCAGAAAAACTGGTTGCGCCAGACTGGATACGCTCTGCCCATCCACGCAACTGTTCCTTCACACGGTCAATTTCCTCCCTGTGTATGCGTGGGTGACGGGTCAGTATCTGGACCTCAACCTGCGTCGGAATGTATGGAAGGGAATCTTGTGGCAGGTCACGGAAATGTTTACGGACTTCTGCTGGAGTGATCTTGATGTCTGCGGTAATTTTCTGCTTCATCTTCATCGCAGTCATCTCGTTCCTGTATTGTTCAAACAATTCCTCGCGAATTTGGCTCATCGGCATTCGCATGTATTCTTCCAGCTTTTCCTTGCTGCCGGCCATCATCACCTTCTTGTTGATGTCCTGTTCTACATATGGAGCTACGTCACCGTCGCTGACACTGATGCTGTCAATTGCCGCCTGATGCAGGAACAGTTTCTGGATGGCAAGCTGTTCTGGTATTACGCAATATGGATTCCCCTTGATGTCGCTGCCGTAGGCATTTCGTACACGCTCTATGTCCGAACGCAGGATAGCTTCGTCGCCAACAACCCATACAACTTCGTCAACAATGTGATTCTGGGCAGACAGGCTCTGCAAGCACATGGTTGTGAAGGCCAGTACAATAAAATTCTTCATATCAATGGTTGTTCACGGTTTTCAGTATTTCCTCGTCTACGACGACAGTGTACCTCTTGCGCAAGGTTGCCACAAACTCCTTCATCCTTTCTTCCTGAAGGTCTTGAATGACTTTTTGCGAAATGTCAGTCCATTTGGACGGCCCCTTTTTCAGCATTCTGCCCACATAGCCGATATATGGATATCCGGCAGGTGTCTTGGGTTCTATGTCTTTGACCTTGAATATCAGCTTGTCTGCAGCTTTGTTGTCTCCTTTGGCAAATAGCCTCTTGTCCATTTTTACGGTTATGGAGTCCTTGTTGAATTTGTCCCTGATAATTCCAATCCACTTGTCATCTTCCTTTTTCCTGACAGCCTTCTTTACGGCAGCCACGTCATTGGAATACTTGCAGTAGTACACCATTCCGTTGAAATGTGGTACCTTCCAGGAATATTTTCTTTTGTTTTTCTTGAAATACTTTTCCAGGCCCGTAGTGTCACTCTTGGCAGGCTCCCAGATACTGTCGTTGCAGATATTATAGTACAGCAGGCCGTCATGATATTCCTGAACCAGATATTTCAGGTTTTCGTCTTCGGCACACAGACGCTCCGTTTCACGGTCCAGTATCTGTTCGGCATTCATCCTTTCCCGTGAGGTGTGGCAAAGCGAGTCTATAATCTGCTGTGACAGCTGCATGCGGATGCCTCGATTTTCGACAAAGCGGTGGATTTGTGCATGCAGTGAGTCGAACGGCTCCAGATCCTTTCGGTCTGCCATTTTGACTATATGGTAGCCTACTGGACTCAGGAAGGGCGTACTCACCTGCCCCTTGTCCAATGAGTATGCGACATCTTCAAATTCCTTCAGCAGCTGCCCTGGTGCCACCCAGGGTAATTCGCCTCCATTGGAGCCCGTCTGTTTGTCATCGCTGCATGCAATGGCCAGTTCCCTAAAGTCGCCTCCGTCCGACAAAGCCTTGTATATGCTGTCTATACGCTCCTTCGCAGCATCTTGTTCCGCTGCACTTGCATGCTGCTTGAGCATAACAAGGATATGTGCGGGTTTCAGCAGTTGCTTTCCTGCCAGGGAGCTTTTCATTTCATCGTAGTATTTGCGACACTCAATGTCAATCAGCGAATCACTTACGAGCAATGGACGGATCTGTTGGTCACGATATTGGTGGAACTCTTTTTGGTAGGATGCCACCGTATCCATGCGTGCATCCAGTGCAGCTCTGACCTTCATCTTGTAGACCGCAAACATATCTACATACTCTTCGACGGACTTCCTGTCGATTACGGCGTCGGTGTTGTTCTTGTTGTAGTTGTATTCAAATTCACTGCGTGAGACAGGCTCACCGCCTATTGTCATGACAACAGGGTCGTTGTCCTGCGCCGCAGCACCGGACAGCATGGCAAGGATGAGGTATGATGTGAAAAATATTTTCTTGGACATGGCAAATCTTACAAAGGACGACTATAGTTAGGAGCTTCGCTTGTGATGATTACTTCATGCGGGTGGCTTTCAAGCATGCCTGCATTGGTGATTCGCGTAAACTTGGCATTATGCAGGGCATCAATGTCTTTTGCTCCGCAATAGCCCATGCCGCTCCGCAATCCTCCCACCAGCTGGAAGACGACTTCCTGTACGGTGCCTTTATATGGGACGCGGCCGGCAATTCCTTCCGGAACCAGCTTCTTTGTCTCCTTTACACCACCTTGGAAGTATCTGTCGGCACTTCCCTTTTCCATGGCCTCAAGCGAGCCCATTCCCCGGTATGCCTTGAATTTGCGTCCGTTGAACAGGATTGTCTCACCGGGAGCCTCTTCTGTACCGGCCACCAGGGAGCCTATCATGACACTATACCCGCCTGCGGCAAGAGCCTTTACCACATCTCCCGAGTAACGAAGACCGCCGTCTGCAATCAGTGGCACCCCAGTACCTGCCAGTGCATGTGCTACGTCGTATACGGCACTGAGCTGAGGAACACCGACGCCGGCAACCACGCGTGTCGTACAAATAGAGCCTGGTCCTATGCCGACTTTTACGGCGTCAGCACCGGCGTCGGCCAGCATCCTGGCAGCCTCGCCCGTAGCAATGTTGCCGACTACTATGTCTACGTCAGGAAAAGCAGCCTTTGCTTCCCTTACCTTTTCGATGACTCCGGCACTATGCCCATGAGCCGTGTCAATGACAATGGCATCGACTCCGGCTTTTACCAAAGCCTCCATACGCAAGAATGTGTCAGGAGTCACGCCGACTCCGGCAGCAACGCGCAGACGGCCTTTTGCGTCCTTGCATGCCATAGGCTTGTCCTTGGCTTTGGTGATGTCTTTATATGTTATTAACCCGATCAGCTTGTTATTGTCGTCAACTACAGGCAGTTTTTCGATTTTGTTCTCTTGCAGGATGTCGCTTGCGGCCATCAAGTCCGTCTGGATGTGTGTCGTTACCAGGTTTTCGCTGGTCATGACCTCATCAATCTTGCGGGAAGTGTTCTTCTCAAAACGCAAGTCTCTGTTCGTGACGATTCCTACGAGATGATTCTTGTCATCCACTACGGGAATGCCTCCGATATGATATTCTGCCATCAGTCCGAGAGCATCAGCCACTGTCTTTCCGCGTTGGATGGTCACCGGGTCGTAGATCATTCCGTTTTCTGCACGCTTGACTATAGCAACCTGGCGAGCCTGTTCCTCTATAGACATGTTCTTGTGAATGACGCCGATACCGCCTTCACGCGCAATTGCAATGGCCATCGGAGCCTCGGTAACCGTGTCCATGGCTGCGGTTACGAAGGGAATCTTCAGTTCAATGTTCCTGGAAAACTTCGTTGACAAAGAGACCTCACGAGGCAATACCTCGGAATAAGCAGGTATCAACAACACATCGTCGAAGGTAATGCCCTCCATCACAATTTTGTCTTCAATGAATGATGCCATATTCTCTGTTTATAATTTCATTAGGCGCAAATATACAAAAAAAAACGCAAAGACAGGCTTAGCCATAACTTGTTTTTGCGTTAATTAAGACATACGTTGGTTTTTTGTTAATTACCTATTTCAGACATGAACTTCAGCCGTACCAGCCTTATGTCGGTCTCGTCATAGTCCGGTCCCAGTTCCTTCACCGCGACTTTCAGGTCATCCGTCTCGGATTCATCATGGAAATAGTCATAGATGTCCAGCATGTAGTCCTCGTCCATTACCTCGTCAAGATAATAGTTGATATCCAGTTTCGTGCCACTGTTCACAATGGCCTCCAACTCGTCCAGCAGCTCGTCCATGTCCACCATCATGCTGTTTGCGATGTCGTCCAGCATTACCTTGCGGTCTATCTTCTCGATAATACTTATCTTGTTCTTGCTGCGGCTTGCCACCGTACGTATCCTGAGGTCCAGCGGACGCTCGATCTCGTTTTCCTCGCAATATTTCGCAATCAGTTCACAGAACTCCTTGCCGTAGCGCAGCGCCTTGCCCTTTCCTACGCCAGGCATGTTCTGCAGCTCTTCTATGGTCACGGGGTAGCTCGACGCCATTGAGCAGAGCGAATTTTCCTGGAAGATCACGTACGGAGGTATTCCCAGGGCCTGTGCACGCTGTCGTCGGAGTTTAATCAGCATCTTCATCAATGTTTCATCCAATGCACCGACCTCTTCCTCAGGTTCAGGTTCGTAATCCTCAAATTCATTGTTGGGAAGGAAAAAGAATATACTTGGCTCTTTCATGTATTCCTTGCCCTTCTTGGTTATCTTCAGCAGGCCATAGTTCTCGACCTCTTTCTCAATATATCCTTCCAGTATAGCCTGACGTATCAGGGCATTCCAGTATTGACGGTCGTGACTGCAGCCTCGGTTGAATCCCTTCAGTTGTTCGTGGCAATGCGAGATAACCTCTTCGGTCTCGATGCCTGTTATGATATCGATGATATGGTTGACCTTGAATTTCTCCTTTACGCCCAGGATGGTTTCCATGACGGTAATCAAGTCGTGCGAACCTTCTACGCTGTCATGAGGGCGCGAACAGTTGTCGCAATGGTGACAGTTGTCCTGACAGAATTCCTCCCCGAAATAGTGAAGCAACATCTTTCTGCGACAAATGCTTGTTTCTGCATAGGCCCGTGTTTCTTCCAGCAGCTGGTTGCCTATGTCCTGTTCGCTTACCGGTTTGCCCTCCATGAACTTGCGCAGCTTGTCCAGGTCTTTCGGCGAATAGAATGCAATGCAGGTACCTTCGCCGCCGTCACGCCCGGCACGCCCGGTCTCTTGGTAGTAGCCCTCCAGGCTTTTGGGAATGTCATAGTGTATTACAAAGCGGACGTCAGGCTTGTCGATACCCATCCCGAAGGCAATTGTCGCGACAATGACATCCAGGCGCTCCATTATAAAGTCGTCCTGAGTTTGGTTACGTTCTGCCGTCTCCATCCCGGCATGATACGCCCTGGCGTTGATGTTGTTCGCCTGGAGAATCTCTGCCAGCTGTTCTACCTTTTTGCGCGACAGGCAGTAAATGATGCCGCTTTTTCCCGGATTCTGCAGGATATAGCGTATAATGTCCTTGTCTATGTCTTTTGTCTTTGGCCGGACCTCGTAATACAAGTTAGGACGGTTGAACGAACTTACGAAATCCTTTGCACGCAATATGCCCAGGTTCTTCTTTATGTCGCGTCGCACTTTGTTTGTCGCCGTGGCAGTCAGCGCTATTATCGGCGCACGCCCGATGTCGTTGATAAGGGGGCGTATCCTGCGATACTCTGGTCGGAAATCATGTCCCCATTCACTTATGCAATGTGCCTCGTCAATAGCATAGAAACTGATTTTTATGCCGCGCAGGAATTCCTTCGTTTCCTCTTTGGTCAGAGACTCCGGAGCTACGTACAGCAACTTTGTGCGCCCGTTCAGGATGTCGCTTTTTACATCGTCCGCCTGCTGACGTGTCAGACTGGAGTTAAGGTAGTGTGCAATCCCGTCGTCCTCGCTTACCTGGCGTACCGCATCTACCTGGTTCTTCATAAGCGAAATCAGGGGAGAAAGTACTATTGCAGTACCGTCCATCATCAGCGCCGGTAATTGGTAGCAAAGGCTTTTGCCGCCCCCCGTAGGCATAAGGACAAACGTATCGTTCCCCTCTATCAGGTTGCAGATGACATCCTCTTGCAGACCCTTGAATGAGTCAAAGCCGAAATACCTTTTCAGGTTCTGCGCGAGTTCTTTTTTATCCATAGGGGACAATCGGGTTAGTGGTGTACGTTTACAAAGATAGGATATTTCAATGAATCATCCAAATATAGCGGCATAAAAAAACGCTGCCTATGCAGCGTTTTTGCTATAATACTTCACTTTTTTTTAGTTGTTCCCGTACATACTCGGCCGTAATCGTGATCTCTTTGCAGTCACTCCCCGGAGTGGAGAATTGCAGATCCGTCATGACAGCTTCCACTATCCCCCTTAGTCCGCGTGCGCCCAATCCCCGCTCGACAGCCTTGTCAACCATGGTTTCCAGGGCCTCGTCGGTGAATTTAAGCTCCACTCCGTCCATCTTGAACAGTTTTTTTTGCTGACGTATGAGCGAGTTCTTTGGCTCTGTCAGTATATTTCTCAATGCTTCACGGTCCAGGGGATGCAGATAGGTGACTACAGGCAGACGCCCTATCAGTTCAGGAATCAGGCCGAATTTCCTCAGGTCCTGAGGTTGTACATACTGCATCAGGTTGCGGCTGTCCAGGTTGTGACGGGCCTGGACATTGTCGAAGCCTACGGTATGAGTGTTCAGCCGCTGGGCAATCTTTCGCTCAATACCCTCGAAGGCACCGCCGCATATAAACAGGATGTTGTGTGTGTCCAGATGCACATAGTCTTGGTCCGGATGCTTGCGGCCGCCTTTAGGCGGTACGTTTACGATGCTGCCCTCCAAAAGTTTCAGCAATCCCTGCTGTACCCCCTCGCCGCTTACGTCGCGTGTTATGCTTGGGTTGTCACCCTTGCGGGCTATCTTGTCTATCTCGTCTATGAACACAATACCACGCTCGGCCTTTTCCTGATTATAGTCTGCCGCTTGCAGCAGTCTGGACAGGATGCTCTCCACGTCTTCGCCAACATAGCCAGCTTCCGTCAGTACCGTGGCATCGACGATGGCAAACGGGACTTCCAGCAACCTTGCGACCGTTCTTGCCAGCAAGGTCTTGCCCGTACCGGTAGACCCCAGCATGATTATGTTGCTCTTTTCTATCTCTACGCCATCATCCTTCGTTTTCTGGCTCAGACGCTTGTAGTGATTGTAGACAGCAACGGACATTGCTATTTTCGCTTCATCCTGGCCTATGACATACTCATCCAGTTTGGCCTTTATCTCTTTCGGGAGCATCAGATTCAGGTCCCCGTTGCTTTCGGGAACGCTTCCTGTGGCAGGAATGGCGCCCTCTTGCACCAACAACGTATAAGCCTGCTGTACGCAGTTGCTGCAAATATAGCCGCCGTTGCCACCGTTCAGCATCAATGGGACACGATCTTCCGGCTTTCCGCAGAAACTACATTTAACCGTCGTCTTTTTTGTCATTATCCTTTACGCGACAATACCTTGTCAATCATTCCGTACTCCTTAGCCTCGCTCGCGGTCATCCAATAGTCGCGGTCACTGTCCGACCATACCTTATCGAAGGATTGGTGACTGTGTTCGGCAATTATAGTGTACAGCTCATTCTTCAGCTTCATTATCTCGCGTGCCGTGATCTCGATGTCCGATGCCTGGCCACGTGCACCCCCCAAGGGCTGGTGTATCATTACACGGCTATGGGTCAGGGCCGAGCGTTTGCCTTCCTCTCCGCTCACCAGCAGTACGGCAGCCATGCTTGCGGCCATTCCTGTACAAATCGTAGCCACCGGGCTTTGGATGAACTGCATGGTGTCGTATATTCCCAGTCCGGCATATACGCTGCCGCCTGGCGAGTTGATGTATATGCTTATGTCCTTGCCTGGATCGGCACTGTCCAGATACAGAAGCTGTGCCTGCAGTGTGTTTGCCGTATAGTCGTCAATTTCTGTGCCGAGGAATATGATTCTGTCCATCATCAGCCTGCTGAACACATCCATCTGTGTTACGTTCAGCTGGCGTTCCTCAAGGATGTATGGATTCAAATATTGGTTCTGGACAGACACGATGTCATCCAGGACCATGCCGTTTATGCCAACTTTGCCAGTAGCAAATTTCCTGAAATCCTTGTTCACTTTCAATTAGTTATGTTATGCCTCCTGGAAAGCCTTGTTGAACTCGTCCAGTGTGACGTTCTTTTCCAATAGTTTGACGACATTCTTGGCAGCGACGCCTATCTTGCGCTCTACCGTGCGTGTTACCAGGCCCTCTGCCTGCTGCTTGTTCTTCAGCATTTCGTTGGCATAGTTGTTCAGCGCATCTTCGGGCACGTTTGTCATACCATACTGGGCAAACTGCATGCGAGTCACCTCCTTTGCCGTCTCCAGCACGTCGGGCTGTTCTACCTTGATCTCAAGCTGGTCGCACAACTGCTCCTTTATCAGGTGCCATTTCAGTTCCTCGATACTTGGCTGGAAGTTCTTTTCAATAAACTCCGCATCCTTGTCAGGATTGTTTTGCTGCATTATACGCTTCAGCAAAGTCTCCGGGAACTCAACCTGCCCGATACGCTCAGACAGATACTTCTTCAGGTCAATTATGAACCGGAACTCGCTGTCGTTCTTGAATTGCTCAGCCAGTTCCTTGCGGATGGCAGCACGGAACTCCTCCTCATTCTTCACCTTGTCCTTGCCCAAGGCAATGTCAAACAGTTCCTGATCCAGGGCATGAGGCTCATAGCGTGTGATTTCGCTCACCTGGAACTGGAAGTCACTCTTGATGGCAGCAGCCTCGTCTTTGGTGATTTTCAGCAGAGAAGACAACTCTACCTCGCTGTTATATGCCTTTGCCGGGTTGAAAGTGATGACATCACCGGTCTTCATGCCTGCGAACTTGGCTTTCTCCTCCTCGTCCTTCATGTAGTCAGGCAACATAGTCGCGCCCTCCACTTCAATGCCGCCGCGCTTGGCCTTGCCCGTTTTGCCCAGCTCAGTCAGTGTTCCCTTTACCATATCCTTGGGTTGGTACTCCTCAACCTTCTGGTAGCCGCCGGCACGGCTCGCATACATCTGGACTTGCTTGTCAACCAGAGAGTCGTCCACCTCTATGTTGTAATATTCGACAGAGTCCTTGTCGCTTATCTTGGCGTCCATTTCAGGAGCCAATGCAATATCAAACACAAAAGTCTGCTCGTCAGCCTTCAGGTCAATATCACCCTGCTTGTCGCTGGCCAGAGGTTCACCCAGGATATTGATTTTCTCCTCGCGGATATACTTGTACAACTCCGTACCCAGCATCTTGTTCAGCTCCTCAGCCTGAACCTCCTGGCCGAAACGCTTTTTCAGGATGGCCATGGGAGCCTGGCCTGGACGGAAACCCGGCAGAGACGCCTTCTTGCGGTACTCCTTCAGGGTCTTTTCTACATTAGCCTCATAGTCGGCCTTCGCCAGGGTGATGGTCAGGAGACCATTGACTTTGTCTGTCTTTTCGAAAGAAATCTTCATTGTCTTAATATTCTTTTGTTTGTTTTTTGTCTTTATGTATTGGCTTCCTTCACTTTCCGGAACAGGTCGCTCGCAAAGATGAACGAATTCAGTCTCTCGTTCGTAGACGTCATTATTTCATCTTTGGAGCCCGTCCACTCCAGGTTGCCGTCATATATATATATAATGTGTTCCCCGATACCCATTACAGAGTTCATGTCATGAGTATTGATTATAGTCGTCATCTTGTACTCCTCTGTGATGCTGTGAATCAGTTCGTCGATTACGAGTGAAGTCTTCGGGTCCAGGCCGGAGTTAGGCTCGTCGCAGAACAGGTATTTGGGATTCAGGGCAATAGCACGCGCGATGGCCACACGCTTCTGCATGCCGCC
>DFKL01000031.1 GCA_002373535.1 Prevotellaceae bacterium UBA3646
GCCTGGAACTGCAGAACAACCTCTCTTACGGTTTCAGCCTGTACAAGCTGCGCACCACTATCGGCACGGAGTACCATTTCAACAAGAGTCACTCAGTAGGTCTCGCATACGTACTGTCCAACAGATACAGGACAAAGACCGACGTAGAGAAGTTCAACAGGCTGCACTCTATATGCGTGAGCTACAACTTTGACTTCTGAACACACACAGCCCGACAGCCCTAAGCCATAGGCACCGGGTCGGGTTCAGGGAGATACGGAATAAAAAATCCCGGAAGAACGTCTTCCGGGATTATGTTTCTCCTTGGCAACAGGCTTAGAGAGCCAGCTCGCTGCCAGCCTTGAACTTGGCTACGGTCTTTGCAGGAATCTTTACAACCTCACCAGTACGAGGGTTCTTGCCCGTACGTGCAGGACGTGCAACCGGAGCAAATGTTCCGAAACCGAGGATGGCAACCTTGTCGCCAGCCTTCAAGGCACCTGCGATAGCCTTTGTGGTAGCTGCCAAAGCCTTGGCTGCGTCAACCTTTGTCAAACCTGCCTCTGCTGCGATAGCATTGATCAATTCAGTCTTGTTCATAGTCGTTTTTGTTAAAAGTGTTACTAAAAGTAAATAATACTTCGAGACAAATATAAATAAAGTCGCGCATGTAAGCAAGTTTTAAATGAAAAAAATATGTAAAAAAGTTCAAAAAAGAGCCAGAAATAACCGCCCGAATCGCGTTTGTTGCAAAAAATCACTACCTTCGCGCCATATTAACAGTTGACAACCCCCAGTATGCCATGTATAGGATACCAGTAGTAACCAAGAACCTTCTCATAATAAACGCCCTCTGTTTTCTGGCGCTGTTGGTCGGCGAAAGACACAATATCGACCTTAACGACATGCTGGGCCTCCATTTCTTCCTGGCCAGCGATTTCCGTCCCTACCAGTTGCTTACATACATGTTCATGCACGGCTCCTTCGAGCATATCTTCTTCAATATGTTCGCCGTCTGGATGTTTGGCCGTATCATCGAGCAGATACTGGGCAGCGGCAGGTTCCTCTTCTACTATATCGCCTGTGGGTTAGGAGCCGGCCTCTGTCAGGAACTGGTACAGTACTTCAACTACATAGGACTGGAGCATACAGACGTAGCCAACCATCTGGGCGAGCTCGTACGCGGCGACTTCGTCATATACAACGGCATGGCCATAGACATAAACGTATGGACTACGGTCGGCGCCAGCGGAGCCGTCTACGGCGTCCTTCTCGCATTCGGCATGCTGCTTCCCGAGGAACGCATGTTCGTATTCCCGATACCATTCCCCGTGAAAGCCAAGTATTTCGTCATGGGCTACGCAGTCCTGGAACTCATGCTGGCACGGAGCAACGACGGCGTTGCACACTATGCACATCTTGGAGGCATGCTGTTCGGCTTCCTTATACTGCTGAGCTGGAAAGACAGCGGCAACAGCGGCCTGTTCGGCAAGGTAAAACGCATGCTCAGGTCAAAAAACGACAACAATTTCCATGTCTACAGCCGCCGCTAGGAACAAGATAGGCCGTAACGTCAGGCGCTTTTGGACAGCACTGCTGGCAGGAGCCAACGTCGCGACAGTCCTGCTGCTGTGGGCCGTATGCCTGACCGTATACCTTGAGCCGTCCGTCCATCCCCGCCTGGCACAAGCCGGTCTGCTGTTCCCCGTACTCCTGGCGCTCAACATGGCATACATCATATTGTGGCTTGCCACGTCATGGCGGTACATAGCCATTCCCGTCGTCGGCCTGCTCGGATGCGCAAGCACCATACTTGACTATTGGGCCATCAGCATCCCGAGGACGGTGCCACAGGACGCCCTGCATGTCCTGACATACAATATCAGCTATGCAGCCGAAGACTCGGCCGCACACCTCTACGGAAACAGAACCATCCGTTTCATCGGAGAAAGCGAAGCAGACATTATATGCATCCAGGAGTATACCGACCAGTCTACCGAAGGCAGGCAGCTCAATGA
Organism: Prevotellaceae bacterium UBA3646; assembly: GCA_002373535.1. Lineage (GTDB taxonomy): Bacteria > Bacteroidota > Bacteroidia > Bacteroidales > Bacteroidaceae > Physcousia. The sequence goes on from DFKL01000031.1 coordinate 1,998, forward strand.
CATGTTAGACTCGCTGGGCTACGAAAGACGCAGCCACGGAGACCTGATGATAGCCTCACGCCTGCCGTTCGTAGGCAGCCTCGCGTTCGGCCTGAACGAGGAACGCAACGGCTGCATGGCATGGCAGGTGACCGACGGCCGCGACACACTGATGGTCATCAACGCCCACCTGCGCAGCAACCACATCACCATGGAGGAGAAGGACGTATACTCCCAGGCCCTGGAGGACAAGGACGAGCACCAGCTGAAGAACAGCGGCAAGATAGTCCTGTCGCGCCTCATGGCCGCAGCCGCCAGGCGCCAGGGCCAGACCGACAGCATCTGCGACTTCATCGTCAGCTCCGGAGCAGACAAGATACTCCTGTGCGGCGACATGAACGACACCCCCGTCTCATACACATACCACCGGTTCTCAACCCTGCTCAAGAACGCATGGCGCGAGCGAGGGTGGGGAGCCGGCATCTCGTTCAACAGGACAGGATTTCCGGTACACATCGACCACGTTTTCATGAGCCGCGGGATAGAATGCTTCGACGCACATATAGACGACACCATAAAATCCTCAGACCACTATCCGGTGCAGGTCAGCATACGACTTTGACGTCAAAGAACCTGTTTTCTGTGCATTTTTTGACCACAAACTTTGCCGGAGCGCGAAAAAGTTGTATATTTGCGTGCCTTTTGGGCCGTTTGTGAAGAAATAGTTAAGAACAATAAATAAACAAAACAATGCAAAACAAAGGATTTGTAAAGGTTTTCGCAGTCTTGCTTACATTGGTCTGCCTCTTTTACCTGAGTTTCACGGTGGTTACCAACCACTTTGAGAAGAAGGCCGAGGAGATAGCTCAGACCGAGGGTCAGGAAGCTGCCGACCGCTATCTGGATTCCCTGCTCAACAACAAGGTGTACTGCAATGTATGGACATTGAAGGAATGCCGCGAAATGGGCATTGGTCTTGGTCTTGACCTCAAGGGAGGTATGAATGTTATTCTCGAAGTCAGTGTGCCTGATGTCATCAAAGCACTTGCCGACCACAAAGAAGAAACAGACGAAAACTTCCGCAAGGCCGTTGAGCAGGCCACAAAAGAGGCTGCTGCCAGCCAAAGTGATTTTATTACCTTATTCGTAAAGGACTACAAAGCTCTCGAGCCCAACAAGGCTCTCGCCGAACTCTTTGCCACACAACAGCTGCGCGACAAGGTGACAACAAAGAGCACAGACAAGGAAGTCGAGAGCGTGCTTCGTGCTGAAGTTAAGAGCGCCATCGACAACTCTTACAACGTACTCCGCACACGTATCGACCGCTTCGGTGTCGTACAGCCTAACATCCAGGCCCTCGAAGGTCAGGAAGGCCGCATCATGGTCGAAATGCCTGGCGTTAAGGAGCCCGAACGCGTACGTAAGTTGCTGCAAGGCAGCGCTAACCTGGAGTTCTGGGAGACCTATAATGCACAGGAAATCTATCCGATGCTGGCTCAATTGAATCAGAAATATGCCATTACTGGTGGTGAGGCAGA
>DFKL01000012.1 GCA_002373535.1 Prevotellaceae bacterium UBA3646
CTGGTTGTTGGCCAGGCTGTTATGCGGCAGATACTTGATGATGATGTTCTTCAGTTCGTGGAACTTGCCGGTTATGTCGCTATGGTGCTTGGCAAACGTATCTACGTTGTAGTTTGTTGCCTGTTCTCCCTTTAGCAGAGCCTCTACATATGGGAACAGTGTCTTTTCCTCATATTTCATGTGTAGCCGTATGTCGTGTGCATACTCGTCGTACAGGCGCATGATAAACGTTGCCAGGCTATCGCCCGGCGTAAGCGAGCTTTCCAGTTTTCTCCGTATGGACGGCAGGTGAAAGTCAAGGAAATAAGTGTGTGATGCGCGCAGATATCCCAACAATGTATTGACCGACAACCTTTCATCAGTTTCCTTGGGTGAGTATCCGTTGATCAGGAAGTTTACTACGGTCAGGAAAGTATAGCAGTCGACGTTCTGCTCAAGACATACTTCTTCTACCGTCTTGTCACCGAACCCCAGACGTATGCCAAATGCACTCAGCCCCTGCAACATACTGTAGTTGTCGCTTATCAGGTCTATCATCTTGTCGTCTGCCTCGTAAAGTTTCATACGTTTCATAGCGCATCAATTTGATTGGTAGCACAAAATTACGAATTGTTTGCAAAAGATGTCATGTCGGCCGCCTACCCAAAAGTCGGTATAATTCTTTACATCTGCGTGTGGATGTAATCGTTTTGCAGTATAGGATAAATATCACTAGAGACTGATGCTTTCAATCTTTAGTATTAAAGTGCCGGACGGGACTTGTGCCTCGACGATGTCTCCGGCCTTTTTTCCGAGGATGGCCTCGGCGATGGGTGATTTTATCGAAATCTTGCCTTCTCTCAGGTTCGCCTCATGCGGATTGACTATTGTGTATGTCATCCTCATGCTGTTGGACAGGTTCGTAATCTCTACCTTGCGGAAGAGTCCCGCGACGTCACTTTCCAAATGGGATGTATCCATGACCCGTGCATGTTCCAGGACTCTTTGCTTGAAACGTATTTTGCCCAGCAGCTTGCCCTGTTCGCGCTTGGCTGCATGATATTCGAAATTCTCACTCAGGTCCCCCTTCTCGCGCGCTTCGACCAGTTCCTGCTTGACGCGTGGATATTCGACCGTTTCCAGATATTTTAGTTCTGCTACCAGCTTGTCGTAGCATTCCTGTGTCATGTATTCCATTTCAATCGGTTGTCTGTAGGATAACTTGTTTTTTGCTGTTAAATCTCATTTGGTAAGGCAAATGTACACAAATATCGCGAATGCTTTTGCTGAGAAATTGAAAATTTTATATCTTTGAATGCGAAAGCGCCTAAAAATATTCCGAATATGAACAAGATTCTCTTTATTTTGCCGATTGTGTCTTTCATGGTCTTTTCCGTTTCGGCGCAGCAGGTTACGATATCTCCTGTTCCCCAGAATATCACATGGGGCCAGAAAGCCTTCTCCAGGGACGACGCCAGTTTTTCCCTTTCCTATGCAGAATCGACTGACGAATATGCCATACAGTTGATAAACGACAGACTCATGCCAGTTTCTACAGGTAATGTCACGGTAGTCGTCGGCAAGGTCGGAGAGCAACAGGTTGCAGACTATGCGGCAAAAGTGCCTGATCGTGCCGAGAGCTATTACCTGAGTGTCTCGTCAGACAAGATTGTCGTAGCCGGACGTGATGACTCTGGCACATACTACGGCGTTCAGTCATTGTTGCAGGTCCTTAGTGCAAGCGACGTGATGTCTGTCGAGATAAAGGACTTCCCGGCATGCGAGCAGCGTGGCGTTATAGAAGGATTCTATGGTAATCCGTGGAGCGATGCAGACCGTAGGAGCCAGTTTGATTTCTACGGACGGAACAAGATGAATGTCTATGTATACGGCCCTAAGGATGATCCGTACCATCGTACCAGATGGCGAGAGAAATATCCCGCAGCAGAAGGCGCTGTTATCCAGGGGCTTGCCGAGGCGGCAAGGAAAAACCACGTGGATTTCGTCTGGGCAATCCACACAGGCGGGTCGATATCTAACAGCGAGAGCGACTTCAAGGCCGTAGTGAGCAAGCTGGAAAACGTATATTCATTAGGAGTGCGGAATTTCTCTATCTTCTTCGACGATTTTGGCGGAGCAGATGCAGACCTTCAGGCAGCAGAGTGCAACTATGTCTGGGACAATTTCGTGCTGAAACACGACGATGTCAAGCGCCTCAGCATGTGTCCTACCAAATACAATGCAGCCTATGCCGGTTGGAATGCTAACGATGCATACCTTAAAGGACTTGGAGAAAAACTGCGCGACGGCATAGAGATTATGTGGACAGGCAACAGCGTTGCAGATATGATAAATGCCAGTGACATAGATTTCTTCAAGTCAGCAACGGGACGCTATCCTTTCATCTGGCTTAACTACCCTGTCAACGACTACTGCATCGGGCACATGCTGATGGGTAAGTTCTACGGCAACGACCAGGGCAATAACTTGTTTGGCAAGAGGATGACGGCATTCACCGCCAATCCTATGGAGTATGCCGAGGCCAGCAAGGTTGCATTGTACAGCGTTGCCGATTACAGTTGGAATATGAAGGATTACGATCCTGAAGCCAGCTGGGAACGTGCCATCAGATACCTGATGCCATACAATGCAGACGCTTTTCACGTCTTCTGCGAGCATAACATTGACCTTGGGGCCACCGTACACGGGATGCGCCGTGAAGGCGAGAGTCCTAATTTCAACACCAATGCACCACGTTCCGATATCAAGGCGCAGTACGACCTGATGGTCAACAGCGCCGACGCACTTTTGGCAGATACCTACAACCCAAGCCTCATAGCAGAGCTTACCCCATGGCTGATGAAGATGAAATATATGGGTCAGCGCGGCCAGAAGGAGATAGAGATGTGGGAGTGTATAGAAAACGGCAATACCGGATTGTTCATTCAGGACTACAAGGACATTCAGGCAATACAGGCCATGGAGGACGCTCTGGTCAGCCGTAGCTTCGAAGGTACTGTCAAGAGTGCATGGCCTGTCGTGGCAGACAACAAGGTCGCCCCTTACCTTAAGCAGCAGTTGATAGAATTGGTAATTGAGTACAAGAAAAGGTATACTGAAGGATGGGAGAACTTCCCTATGCAGGTCTTGGAGAGCGGCAATTACTACATCAAGTATAATGGCAAGTACCTATACAACAAGGACGCATCAGCCACACGTACAGGCGACTATCCGGTATGGGCAGACGAGATAGACGATGCACAGCCCCAGAAGTGCGAGTGGACATTCCAGCAGGATACCCAGACAGGCCGCTTCAAGATAATGAATACCCAGGATGGCCGTTACATTAACGAAAAGGGCGAATTCTGGACCTCTGCGACGGCAAATCCCTATGATCCGGAATGGCACAGCTACGATATATGCCGCATCAACGGCAAGTATGCAATACAGACGACAGCCAAGGCTGGCCGCAAATTCCTCGGCGCAAGTCCCACACGTATCGTGCAGACTAAATATACGTCGCTGGACAAGAACAACTCCCCCAAGCTACGTTTCCATGACGCAATATTCGAGATCATTCCCGTCGGTGCAGAAGCACCTCCCAGTCACCCGTGTTTTGATCAGGACCATTCCTATTTTATCATTATCCGGAACGACAAGGGCGCCGACCGCTACCTGTCAGCGTCTAGTACTTGGACGCCTCTTGACAACCTGACTTTCAAGGCAAAATACAACACGACGGGCAACAAGCCACTGCAGCGATGGATGATAATCCCTGATGCCACATATGGACGCTGGAAGTTAGCCCTGGCATCGGATCAGGACAAGTTTTCGGACGAAGCCGGTCGCATGAACAAGAACATATATTACAGCGACTGGAATTCATTGGCCTTGTACGAATGCAATGGAAATTGGGCAATAGAAAGCATTTCCAGGGATGCAGTCAAGTTCTGGGGAGTCACGGCCGAGACAAGTCCTAAGATTCAGTTGACAAACAAGTCACTCCAAGACAGCTACATTTTCCAGATTGTAGAGGCAGACCCATATACGGAACCGGTCGTCATGCCTGTCACCCCCGACGGTATGCAGTGTGTATTTGCCGAAGACTTTGACCAAGACGGCTCTCCCGACGAATCCAAGTGGACGACATGTAATCGTAAGAATGCTGTATGGAGCCGTTTCCTCAGCAGCGATCCGCGAGTAACCTATGTCAAGGATGGCTCGTTGCACTGCAAGGTAATACCTAACGATGACAAGACCTCCGACAATGCAGAGATGCTCAGCGGAGGCATAGAGACAAACGGCAAGTTCTCTTTCCGCTATGGACGAGTAGAGGCACGCATAAAGACAAACCCGTATCCCGGCAATTTCCCCGCATTCTGGCTTATGCCACAAGACAAAACTTTCGGAGGGTGGCCCGCAAGCGGCGAAATAGATATCTGGGAGACAATCAACCAAACACAGGAAGCCCATGGCAGCCTTCACACCAGCTGGACAAAAGCCAAAGGAGGGAATACCGACAAGATGTCTGGGATAGACTACACCAAGTGGCATACATACCGTGTAGACTGGACGGCCAGAAAAATCACATGGTACGTAGATGACAAACAGATGTGGTCATACGAAAAGAGCGCGAAGCAAAGTGAACTTGACAGCGGACAATGGCCATTCGACTATCCGTTCTACCTTATCCTCAACCAGAGCGTAG
>DFKL01000019.1 GCA_002373535.1 Prevotellaceae bacterium UBA3646
ATAGTGGGACAGAAGAAGGCAAGGGAAATCTGGTACATGTGCCGTCTGTATACAGCCCGTGAGGCCGAGGAGATGGGGATGGTCAACAAGGTAGTCCCGCACGACAGGCTTGAGGACGTCACAGTCGAATGGGCTCAGCAGATGATGCAGCATTCTCTCCTGGCAATGCGGATGATAAAGCGGGGGCTCAATGCCGAACTGGACGGGCAGGCCGGCATACAGGAACTGGCTGGCGACGCAACAATGCTATACTATTTCAGCGACGAGGCGCAGGAAGGCGGAAAGGCATTCCTGGAAAAAAGGAAGCCACAGTGGTAACGCCCTCAGCCATGGACATATCCCTGTCACACAAGACACTGCATTTCAGGAAGCCGGCAAGGACCTCACGCGGCGAATACACGACACACAACGGCATAGTCGTAACAATCCGCGATGAAAAGGGCGAAAAGATCGGCCTTGGCGAATGTGCCCCACTGCCAGACCTGTCATGTGACCGCAATGCCTATACACGCATGAGCGATGTTGCCAAACTAATCCGGGAGGCGCTCGCCAGTGAGAGCTACAGCGATTTCCTCAGGCCATATCCGGCTCTGCTTTTTGCCTTGGAATCTGCCATATACGACTATCAGCAGAATCCCATACTGTATGACACCCCATTTGCAAGAAGCGAGACAGGTATTCCTACGAACGGACTTGTCTGGATGGGCAGCCATGACGAGATGCTGGCACAGGCCAAGAGGAAAATCCTGGCAGGACACCGCTGCATCAAGTTCAAGATAGGCGCAATCTGCTGGGAAGACGAGATGCGCCTGCTCAGGAAGATTCGCAGCAGGTTCTCGAAAGACACGCTCGAAATACGTGTAGACGCAAACGGCGGTCTCGGGCATGACATGGACCTGGTCAGGCGCAAGCTGGAAGAACTGGCCGGATACGACATCCACAGCATAGAGCAGCCCATCCCGCAATATCACTGGAAGGAAATGGAAGGACTGTGCCGTGAGGGCATCCTGCCGATAGCCCTTGACGAGGAACTTATCGGGGTTAACGACATCGGTCACAAGAGACTTCTGCTCGAAACCGTCAAACCGCAGTACATAGTTCTCAAACCGACGCTGCACGGAGGTATTACGGGAACGCTGGAATGGATCAGCGAAGCCGGCAAACTCGGCATTTCATCGTGGATAACAAGTGCCCTGGAGAGCAACATCGGCCTGCGCAACGTCGCCCTGCTCGCAGCCAGGGCATACGGCCCGGCCATATCCTTTGCACAGGGGCTGGGAACCGGCCTGCTGTTCACTGACAACATAGAGATGGACATAGAAATGCGTGGAGCAAAACTGTGGCGCTGCAAGGTTGAAGACTGAAATACTACATACGAGCGGCTCGACAGGCAAGCCAAAGGAAATTGCCGTCGAATATGACAGGATGCTGGCAAGCGCCAGGATGACCTGTGACTTTCTCGGCCTGAAAGAGGGAGATACGGCATTGCTGTGTCTCAGCACCAGGTATATTGCCGGCAGGATGATGGAGATACGCGCCGCGGAGAGGAAAATGCGCCTAATACGGCGCGAGCCGTCGGCCCATCCTCTGAAAGACGTCGGTGAAACCGTCGATTTTGCAGCAATGGTTCCCCTTCAGGTGTACGAGACAATACACAATGCCACAGAACGTGAGCGTTTTGCTCGCATCAGGCATGTCATAATAGGAGGAGGAGCCGTAGACCGGGAACTTGAAGACGAACTGAGGACATTTCCCAACAACATCTGGAGCACATATGGGATGACTGAGACTCTCAGCCATGTGGCGATGAGAAGAATCGCGCCGGCCACGTCTGCCGGGAATGATGCATCCGCATACTACAGGCCACTGCCGGGTGTACGTCTCTCGCAAGACGAAAGGGGATGCCTGGTAATAGACGCACCGCACCTAAACCCGTCGGTATTGCATACCAACGACGTAGTCGCGTTCGACAGCGACGGAGGCTTCGTCGTCAAAGGCCGCACAGACAATGTCATCTGCAGCGGAGGAATCAAGATACAGATTGAGGAGGTCGAGGCCGTACTGCACGAATATTTCGGCGACACTGTCATGGTGACAGCCAAGCCAAACCGCAAATTCGGAGAGGTCGTCGTATACCTGACGACACAGATGCCGGACGGACATGCACTGCGACTGGCAGTACCGCCCTACTGGCTACCGAAGCAGATAATACACGTAGACAGGCTTCCCAAGACGGAGACCGGCAAGCCCGACAGGGCCAAGGCAAGAGAAATAGCGCTACAACAGTCCGGGAAGCTGGAATAGCCTGGTTCCGTTGCTGCCCTTTATCAGTATCAGCCTGCCGGAGACCACGGACGCGGCAAGATGCTTTTTCACCTCGTCGACGTCGGCAAACAGCATGACGTTCCCTATGGCAGACAGGTCACACTTGCCGAACTCATCGCCTACGAGCCAGGTCTCGCACAAATCCATCCCGGCCAGCTTGTCTGCAACCTTCTGATGCTCTGCTGCCGACTCGCTCCCCAACTCGCGCATATCTCCCAGAATTACCATCTTGGCATCATGCCTCATATTCCGGAAATTGTCCAATGCCACTGCCATGCTGCTTGCATTGGCATTATAGGCATCGACTATCAGCTCGTTTCTATCCGTCCTGCGGTATTCGCTGCGGCTGTTGTTGGGTGCATACTCACCTATTGCCTCGTCTATCTGGTCTGCGGGGACACCGAAATGCAGTCCCACGGTAATGGCAGCAAGTACGTTTGGCAGGTTGTAGTCACCTATAAGCCTGGTCTGGACCTCAGAGGCAGTGCCGTACGGGGTCAGCCAGCGCACTTTCAGGAACGGGTTGAACGTCCCGTCAGATCCGCTCACTGCCACACCCTGCACGTATGGCACCTGCCTGATATTGCGCTCTGCGGCCATATCAAGAAGCTCGTGGTCCATCATGTTCAGGAAGCAGAACTTGTGCCGGGACGCGAGGTCGTCATACAATTCTCCCTTGGTCCTTCTGACACCGTCAAACGAGCCGAATCCCTCCAGATGAGCCCGGCCTACGTTTGTTATCAGGCCGCAGTCTGCCTGTACCATCTTACACAAAAAGGCGATTTCACCGGGATGGTTGGCCCCTGTCTCGATTACCGCTATCTCGTGTTCGGGACGAATACGCAGCAACGTGCGGGGGACACCGATGTGGTTGTTCAGGTTTCCCTCGGTATACAAAGTGTCGAACTTCCTTGAAAGCACTGCGCTGACCAGCTCCTTGGTAGTCGTCTTGCCATTGGTGCCCGTAATCTGAACAACGGGTACATTCAGCCGGCTACGATGGTATGCCGCAAGGCTCTGCAAGGTCTCCAGCACATTGTCCACAAGTATGTACCGGCCATCACCTGGAGGCACGCAGCCGGCATCGTCTACCACGGCATAGGCCGAGCCTTTTCCAAGTGCCGAGGCTGCATAGGCGTTGCCGTCAAAGTTACCACCCTTCAGTGCAAAGAACAGACTGCCCATGGGACAGTCGCGGCTGTCTGTCGTGACGACAGGATGCTGGCAGTACAGCCTGTATAATTCGGATATCTGCATATTCCCCAAAAAAGATTGCTTTATGTTTTCCTATGCAAAATTACCAATTTTTCAACTATAGACAAAACTTTTTGCTCCGCACTTTATGGATTTGCACAAAAATTTATATTTTTGCGACACATGAGTCTATCAAGAACCATAAACATAGGCGGCAGGCTTGTCTCTCTGGACAGGCCTCAGGTCATGGGCATACTGAACGTCACACCTGATTCCTTCTACAGCGGCAGCCGCTGTCAGGATGCAGGGGCGATACGTTCACGCATCCGCCAGATACGTGACGAGGGCGCACTGATTGCTGACATCGGGGCATACAGCTCACGTCCCGGAGCCGACGACATCACTGCAGACGAGGAACTGAGCCGCCTGCTGCCTGCGATACGGATTGCAAGGGAGGAATGGCCCGACGGCATTATCAGCGTTGACACGTTCCGCGCCAGCGTAGCACATGCCGCAATACATGAAGGAGCACATATCGTCAACGACATATCGGGTGGCGAACTCGACCCGGAAATGTTCGCAACCGTGGCACGGCTGCATGTCCCGTACATACTGACCCACATGCAAGGCACGCCGCAGGACATGCAGGAGGCTCCGCACTACCAGGACGTGATGTGCGAAGTGTTCCGCTCATTGGGCAGTCGTGTGGAGAAACTGCACGAAACGGGAGTCGCAGACGTCATCATAGATCCGGGATTCGGGTTTGGCAAGACAACCGGGCAGAACTTCCAGATGCTGCAAAGACTGGAGGAGTTCCTGCTACTGGAATGCCCCATAATGGTCGGCATAAGCCGCAAGAGCATGATATACAAGACGCTGGGATGCACGGCTGACCAGGCTCTCAACGGCACGACCGTCCTGAATACCATAGCCCTTATGCACGGTGCGGCGATACTAAGGGTTCACGACGTAAAAGAAGCAGTGGAAGCAGTTAGACTATGTTCGATTTCGGCATAAAAGACTTCACGGATATATTGCTCGTAGCCATATTGTTGTTCTTCGGCTACAAGCTCATGAAGAAATCGCGCTCCGTAAATATTTTCTACGGTGTGCTTATCTTCATAAGTTTCTGGATCATCATCAGCAAGGTCCTGGAGATGAGACTTCTGGGAGGTATCCTGGACCAGCTGGTAAACGTCGGTGCCATAGCCTTCATCATCCTGTTCCAGGATGAGATACGTCACTTCTTCTACGACCTCGGCACACACCAGCGCGCCGAGAGGCTGATGCGCTTCTTCCTGCCCAAGGAAAAGGAAAACGAAAACGGACATCGCTACAACCGCGACACTATCATGCCGATACTCATGGCATGCCTGAACATGAGCAAGCACAAGGTCGGTGCCCTGATAGTCATGCAGAACGACATGCCACTGGGAGATTTCATCAGGACAGGCGAGAGGATTGACGCACGTATATCCCAACGTCTGATAGAGAACATCTTCTTCAAGAAC
>DFKL01000125.1 GCA_002373535.1 Prevotellaceae bacterium UBA3646
ACTGTATCTTGCTGAGGTTCAGCTTATAGAATGAGAGTATTGAAAGTATGGCGCTAAGTGAGCCTTCTTCGTGCGGCAGTGAGAATACGAGTGAGGCTTTGTTGGTCTTGGCCTTATTCCTGAGCTTGTCTGCCTTCGCCTTGCTTGCCAAGACGAGGAATCGGGTATAGTTGTGCTTGTTTGTCTCTATTCCTTCCTCAAGGACTTTCATCCCGTATATGACGGCGGCGTCCTTGTGGCATATTGCTGCATGGCCGTGCAGTTGCCTGCGCTTGATGGTCTCTGCCGCTCCGGCTGTGTCGGCGACTTCTACGACCTTTAGTCCATCGTGCTTGTTCAGGAAGTCCCGGCACTGCATAAGGGCCACTGGATGGGAGTTGACTTCCACGATGTCTGCCCAGTTGTCCTCGGGCAGGCACATTATGGAATGGCTTATGCGCAGCTTGTGCTCGCCGACGATTGTAAGTCCGGATTCTCGCAAGAGTTCATAGTTGTGCAGCAGGCTGCCGGCTATCGTGTTCTCGATGGCTACGATGGCTACCATGTCTTGGTCGGACGCCATTGCTTCGAACACGCCTTCGAACGTGTCACACTCCACGAGTTCCAGTGCCTCGCCGTCGAAATACCGGTGTGCGGCTATGTCGTGAAAACTGCCTTTTATTCCTTGTATCGCAATTCGTCTCATATATATAATAAAAAATCCCGGTCGTCTATGAGCGGGATTCTTGTTTTTCGTCTGTCTGTCGAAGTCTACTCTAATCAAAAATGCATCCGCCCTAACATCTGGTGCTAAAGTAAAAATAATAGTCGCAAAGGTAACGGTATGACATCATCTTGTTTGGTGTTTCCAACGGCAAAGGTATGTATTTTAGCAATAGCAACCAAAGGGTTTTTGAAAAAAAAACGTTCCATGGCGGCAATCTGGCTATTTTTTGTTGTCGAACCTGCCTGATATGCCGTCGACTATAGCGGGCTCCAGCTCTGCTGCACGCTTGAGGTCGGCCATGGCGCCGGCGTGGTCTCCGCTCATCATCTTCAGCCGTCCGCGTTCCCTCAGGACGTAGGCATTCTCGCCATTCTGTTCCATTTCTGCCGTCATGGCTTCTATGAGTTGCTGCAGCATAGGTTCCTGATTTCTTCTATTATCCTAACATTTGCCTTGTTCAGCTCTTCGCTGGCCCTTGCAAGGTTTTGGCTGAAATCCTCGTATGTCTCTGCGCCGTTGTCGCACAGGTCTGTGACGCTTTTTACGAACAATACCGGAACGTCGTACAGTGAGCACACGAAGGCTACGGCCGCTCCTTCCATATCCTTCAGCGCGCCATCGTTGGCCATGATTATCTCCCGGTCGCATGGTTGCATGTCCAGTGAGCTGCCGGTCGTCACCTTGCCCATCGGGAGGCTGAGCCTCCGGGCTATCTCTGCCGTGCCGTCCCATACGGGATAGTTGCCAAGTGCCTGCGTCCCCCATGCATCGTCGCCGGGGACGCGCCTGTCATGGAACATAGCTCCGCTGCCAAGGTAGACTTGGGCGATCTCTGCGCCGTTTGACTGGAAGGCACCGCAAGTTCCGCTGTTTACCACAAGGTCGGGATTGAGTTTCTGGATTGCTGCCATAGTGGCCACGCAGGCGGCTTCGCAACCGACCAGGTCTGTGCCATGCTGGCGGCCGTTGAGCACTACGTATAGCTTGTCACCGGGGCCATGGGGAGCTCTCATGTCTGGCCGGTCCAGATCTGCGCTGAACAGCTTGCATGGCAACGGTTCGAAGAAGCCTTTGGCTTCCTCAACGCCGAAGTGGCTGATAAAGGGCCTTGCCTCGGCTTCCATAGCTATGATATATACAATGGTCAAATGTGTAAAGATTATGCACAAATATACGTTTTTTTTGTTTGAACACGGCCTATATATGGGTATTTTTTCAACGTTACCGAGTTTTTTAGTAATTTTGCGGCCGAAAAGTGTGCCTCTTATCTGTCGTGGCGCTCTAACGTACTACAAACTGGCTACTGAATTCATGGGGCAGTTAATCGCAATTGTCGTCGCCGTATGCTGGACTGGTACTGCGTTGCTGGCCGACGTCGCAAGCCGCAGGGTCGGTGCCAGCGTCCTGAACGTATGGCGCATGTTGATGGCCTTGCCGCTATTGTGGCTTACGTACTATTGCCTGTCGGGAGAGGTCTGGCCAAGGGATGCCGGAATGACGGCATGGCTATGGCTGCTGGGCAGTGGCTTCGTAGGATTTGTGGTCGGTGACTATTGTCTGTTCCATTCGTATATGGTAATCGGCAGCAGGTTCGGGCAGTTGCTGATGACGCTTGCTTCGCCTTTTGCTGCCGTGGCGGCTTACTTCATCATGGGCGAGGGCATGGGCTCTACTGCCGTGGCTGGCATGTTTATCACGATGTCCGGCATTGCGATGAGCATTATGGGACGCTCTGAGGCCGTGGCTGAGCCTGGGGGAAAGAAATACGGATGGCGTGAGAGGAAGATTGCCTTGAGGCTACCTCTGAGGGGTGTACTGCTGGGCATCGGGGCTGCCATGGGTCAGGGTGTCGGCCTGGTGCTAAGCAAGATGGGGATGCTGGAATGGGGGGCTACGGGGCCGGATGTGGCTGTCGCGGCTACGATGATGCGTGGGCTAATGGGGCTTGCCGGGTTCAGTATAACGCTGTTGGTTCGTGGTGAACAACGTGACTTGTTGCTTCCATTGAAGTCAAGGGTATCATTCCTTGCGACTGCCGGTTCCGTAATCCTGGGGCCCTTTGTAGGCGTAAGCCTTTCGCTGATGGCTGTAAGCATGACTTCGTCCGGTGTGGCGCAGACTCTGATGTCGCTTACTCCTGTCTTTATAATATGGCCCAGCCATGTGTTGTTTCACTCCCGGGTACGTGCCATAGAGGTCGTGGGAGCCGTAATAGCCGTAGCCGGTGCCATGTTGTTGTTCTGACATGCATGCTCACCTGCACATCTCGACACATAGTATGTTCTGCAGGGCATGTGCTGAATGGTTTCCGGATATGTCGTTCATGAGTATGGAGAATGCCAGCAGGTGACCGTTCTGTGCCTTGAGGTAGCCGGACAGTGTAGAGACGCCATTGACAGTCCCGGTCTTGGCGCGTACGTTGCCATGTGCGAGCGTGTTGCGCATGCGCCTGCCGAGAGTTCCGTCCAGCCCTGCCTGGGGCATGGATTCGAGCAGGGGGCGGTATATCTTAGGGTTGTTGTAAGCATAGCGCAGAACGGCGACCAACACTTCCGGTGTAGTCCTGTTGGCGTGCGACAGTCCACTGCCGTCCTGTATAATATAGTCGCTGATATTCGCTCCTGCCTTGCGTATGACGTCCCTGACACGTTCCTTGCAGGCTTCGTAGCTCCATGTGCTGTCTTGCCTGGCCAGGCTCAGCAGCACTGACTCGGCATACGCATTGTCGCTGTTCTTCATCATCCGCTTGAGTACTACCGGCAGTGGGGTGGCCAGCGAGGTATATAGCTCGCCGATACTGTCCAGCGGACTGCTGACGGTTGAGTAGGGTGTCTTGTCTCGGAATGATATTCCGTCGTCCTTCAACTGTGCCACTACGTTCTGTGCAATGCTCCTCGATGCGTGCCTGTTCCAAAACCATCCCATTCCTGGCATCCTTTGCCTGAGGGGCACGTAGCTGACGACCTCTCCGTCTATCGAGTCTACGTCTATCCCAAGCAGCTTCTGTGCGATATACTCTGCGGCTTCCTTGTCCAGCGTGGGATCGAAATGGTCGTGGATGTATATCTTTCCTTTGGCATACTCGTGGTCATCCGTGTCACGGCACAGCCACATGTCTGTCCTGATGTCTGTCTTGAAGTGATACGACATGCCAAGGTCGTCAAGGGCTGCCACGGCGACGAAGATCTTCTGGTTGCTGGCCGGTATGTACAATTCACGGCTGTTATGGGTATACAGCATCGAGTCGGCTGTCAGGTCCCACACGGCTATGCCTATGCGGTCACGCAGGGTTATGGTCTTGCGACGGGTCGTGTATACATAGCTCCTTCTCCTTCTGCGGCCGCGTCTGACGGGCTTGCGCGTCCTGACCGTGACCGTGGCGGTGCGGTGGCGGGCCAGCATAGAGTCCAGACGGAAGCGCAGGCTCTCGTCCCACGACATGGGGACCTGTGGAACGATATCTGTCGTATCCTCGGTTATATCTGTTACTATTTCCTCGTCGTCTGTGTCTTGTGCCATCGTCCCTGACACGAATAGCAGCACCAGGGCTGAAAACAGCAGAAATCTCTTTGTCATCGGCAAAAGTGGCATATGTCATCGGCAAAATTAGCAAAATTCCTCTCTATATGCGAAGTTTTTATCCCGAATGTGTGTTTTTTGTGATAAATGGATTAACTTTGACAGAAAAACCGGGGGCAGAAACAATGAAATGCCTTATATATATCATCCAGCCGCTGTTGCTCGCGGCATGCTTTATGGCATCGTGTTCAGAAGGGCGCATAGTCTCGTCCCGCATAGAGAACGGCTCGGTCGTGCTCAGCGCTGACAGCACGTTGCATGACACGGTATTCCTGGATTTGAGCGGCCATTGGGACGAATATGACACGTATGCCTTCCAAGACATGGGTACAGAGAAATACGGCAACGGCAAATATCATCGCGTGGGCGAGGTGCTCCTCTGCATCAACACCGGCACCACGGACACCATAGTCAGTGCATACAAGGAGGTTACGTTCTATCCCATAATACGCCGCGATTATCTTGACGAGGCTGAAGCGGACTACATAGTTCTGCCGCATCTGGGATATGCCATACACGAGGCATTGCCTGTAGACAAAGGTCTTGTAGGCTATCCCGACGGCGAGGCATACACGCTCACCCCAGTACACTGGCACTTTGCCGACATACCCCGTCGCAATGTGGTCAAGTCGGCCAAGGAGGCTTGCAGGGACAGCCGGTACAAACATGTGTGGCGACGCTATGCGATGAGCTACCGTCGCGGCGATTTCCTAAAGGATGGCATGTTTACCTACTTCCCCTTATACTATAAGATAATACTCAACTGCAAGAATGCTGATGGCAGGACATACCAGCGCAGCATAGCTTACACTGAGCATCCTGCAGTATTAAAACCCTGAACAATCCCTATCATGACACAGCAAGATCATAAATTCATGCAACTGGCCATAGATGCCAGCATAGAGAACGTAAAGAACGGCGGTGGCCCATTCGGTGCCGTAATTGTACGCGACGGACAGGTTATCGCCACTGGCGTAAACCGCGTAACTGCAAACAACGACCCTACGGCACATGCCGAAGTGTCGGCTATCCGGGCCGCATGTGCAAAATTGGGAACATTTCATCTTCAGGACTGTGTAATATACACTTCCTGCGAGCCATGCCCGATGTGTCTGAGTGCAATATACTGGAGCGGTATAGGTTCCATATACTACGGCAATACGGCTCAGGATGCCGATGACATAGGCTTCAGCGACAAGTTTATATATGACGAGCTTGCGACTCCGGTAGCCAGACGCAGCATTCCTGTCCACAACATCATGCGTCAGGATGCACTGAGAGCCTTTCGTGCCTGGGAGGAAAAGGAGGACAAGATAGAGTATTAGTCCACCTATGTGCCGTATCAGTGTCCTGATACTGCATGACTGCCCGCCACATAGCCCGTAGTCCATGCGGCCTGCAGGTTGAAGCCTCCGGTAATGGCATCGACATCCAGAGCCTCGCCTGCGAAGAATAATCCGGCATGGGACTTTGACTCCAGCGTCTCGGTGTTCAGGCAACGGGGCGAGACGCCTCCACAGGTCACGAATTCTTCCTTGTACCGGTTCTTGCCGGATACATGGTAGGTGTCACCCGTCAGAATATCGGCCAGCCGCATCAGTTCCCTGTCACGCAGCACACTCCAGCGCATGCCTGTCTCCAACCTTGCCCTCCGCAGCAGGTGCTGCCACAAACGGGCGTTCAGCTCATGCGGATACACGCTATGCAACTGCCTGGCAGGTGCCGATGCCGCCATCTCGCGCAATCTGTCTGCCGTCACGCTCCCACCTCCATCGAGCCAACGAACGGTAATATCGGCACAATAGTCACGTCCTGCCAACACACGGGCGGCATAGGAACTTAGCTTCAGTACTGCAGGACCGCTCACTCCCCAGTGTGTAATAAGCAAGGGGCCCTCAGCGGACAGCCTGGTTCCGACAAGACTAACCGCGGCATCCTGTACCACGGTGCCTGTCAGTCCTGTAAGGCTATTGTCGTCAATATTCAATCCGAACAGACTGGGAACACACTCCACGACATCCACATCCAACCCGTCAAGCATACCATAGCCACGACCTCCCGGCTGACCTCCTATAGCCACGACCACTGACTTTGCAGATACATCACCACTGCTTGTGCCTATGCGGTAGCCGTCATCTGCAGGGATGACTTTAAT
>DFKL01000177.1 GCA_002373535.1 Prevotellaceae bacterium UBA3646
GCAGGATGGCGAGCATCATGCCTTCAGGGTAGCCTGGATTGAGCACGCGCACCATGACTGCCACGACACCTATGAGAAATCCGTATACGTACTTGCCGCACTCGGTGCGGGCACTGGTTACGGGGTCAGTGGCCATGAATACTGCACCAAATGCAAATCCACCGTATATGAGGTGCTGGTACCATTGTATGGGATTGGCAACGTCGCCTACCTGTATGCCTTGGAGCAGCCAGCCCATGAGGGCTCCGCCTGCGAAGACGCTGCACATGGTCTTCCAGCTTGCAATGCCTGTCCATAGAAGCAGGATGGCTCCGAGGGCGATTGCTATGACGCTGGTCTCGCCAATTGATCCTGGGATAAGTCCTATGACGGCGTCAAGGTCGGGCGTGGTGACGGTTCCTGTTACGGCCTGACCCAGCGGGGTAGCGGCAGTATAGGTATCAGGCACGTTGTAACCTGTGCCGAGAATGGTCTGCTGTGATACCCATACGCTGTCGTCTCCCGTCATTGCACTGGGATATGAGAAGAAAAGGAAAGCACGTGTTATGAGTGCAGGATTAAATATGTTCATACCCGTGCCACCGAAGATTTCCTTTGCAAAGATTACGCTGAAGGCTACGGCGATTGCCAGTATCCACAACGGGGTATTGACCGGGATTATCATCGGGATTATGATGCCAGATACAAGGAAGCCTTCCTGTATCTCCTCGTTCTTCCACTGGGCTACGACAAATTCTATGCCCAGTCCTACGACGTAGCTGACGATAATCTTTGGCAATACTGCCAGGGCGCCATACAGGAACAGGTCCCAACGATGGCAATGCTGGAGTACTCCTGCTGCCAGGGCGTTCTGGTAGCCTACGTTGTACATGCCGAAGAGAAGGGCCGGCATGAGGGCTATGACGACGAAGCTCATGATGCGCTTGCTGTCTATGGCATCGTGTATGTTGACACTACCTGCACGACTCGTGGTATTGGGCACGAAGGCGAATGTCTCAAAGCCGTCTACCAGGGAGCGGAATGCATGGAACTTGCCACCTTCCTGAACGTGCGGACGTATGTTGTCGAATAATTTCTTTATAGGATTCATTTATGCATTCTCCTTTCTCAGGATATCGAGACCCTGTCTAACGATTCGTTGTAGTTCCAGTTTTGAAGAGTCGACGAACTCGGCGATTGCAAAGTCCTCGGGGGCGACTTCGTATATGCCTAATGCTTCCTGACGGTCGATGTCGCCGGCGATAATAGCCTTTATCAGGTATCCTGCGTAGATATCCATAGGGAATACCTTGTCATACTCTCCTGACATAATCATGTGGCGCTCGCCGCCTTTGATGCGTGCGTCAATAGTGTACTGTTTCTTGCAACATAGCCATGAGAAGTAGCTGCGGTGTGTGCTGAAGGTGCCGAAACGTGGCATTATCCAACCGAGCATCTCATCGGCATGGTCTCCCTCTGGTATTACGTTTACTTCTGTAGCGTGCGCGGCGAGATAGCCTTCGGGGGTGGTCTTGATGCCTGTCATTACATTGCCGTTGATTATCCGGGAGCCGTCGAGCCTGACATTACCCTGCAGCAACGTAGTAAGCTGCTGGCCGACCATGACCTTGTAGTACTTTGGCTCAGCAACCTCGCTGCCGGCCAGTGCTATGACACGGGTCAGGTCTACCTTGCCTGTCGTCATTAGGCGACCTACGAAGATGACTTCCTCAGCTCCGAGAGTCCATACGACCTCACCCTTGTTGACAGGGTCTGTGTGGTTGATCTGCACACCTACGTTTCCGGCCGGTGCCTTTCCCTGGAATATGTTAATCTCGCAGTCTCTTGCCTGTGTGAGGACCGCGGCGGTCTGCGCCGTGCTTATGCCCAAGCGCACCGGAGCCAGTTTAGCCAGTGCCGTGATGCCTGCCTGGAACTCTGTCTCGTTTCCTTTCAGCGCTACTTCGAAATCCTGGCTGAGTGGCATTGAATTGAAGGCGCTGACGTAGATTGCCTTGGGCTGGTCGTCCGGATTGGCCACCACGTCGTATGGACGCTGACGGAAAAAGCCGAAAAGGCCGCTCTCGAGAAGGGCAGACTTGACATCATGGATGTCAAATGTCCTGGACTCCTGCTTGCCGTCGCTCTTGACGCGGATGCCGAGCAGTTTGCGGCGGTCGCCACGCTCTACCTGTGAGACAGTACCGCTGACAGGACTTACAAACTTCACCTCGGGATGCAACTTGTCTACGAACAGTGCATCGCCAGCCTTGACGGCATCTCCCTCCTTGACGACTACCTTGGGCTTTACTCCATAGAAGTCGTCCGGACAGAGTGCATACTCGCCGGGGCACTTCACTGTAGCAATTTCCGCAGCAGCCTTACCTTTGAGATTGATATCAAGGCCTTTACGCAATTTGATTACTTTTGCCATATACTGCTAATAATTTAATGATATATGAATTCTCGCGCAAATATACACACTTTTTTACAATAAAGAGCCCAAATGCAAAAAAAAACTCCTACTTTTGCGCGAGATTGAATATGGATGAAGACGCTAAGACGCATCATACAATGGACCTCTGCCATCGTATGTAGCCTATACATGCTACTGCAGTTTGCAATGCACCTGAGTCCCGTGCAGTCTTGGGCCGGAGACATGGCCGAGAACGCCATACGAGGATCCTGGGACTGGAACATAAGCATTGGCAAGGTGCGTCTGGGGCTGTGGAACCGTATTATAATCGACGACATCAGGTTGCGTGACAAGTATGGAACACAAATGCTGCATGTCTCACGTATGGCCGCAAAGGTAGACTTCGTGCCATTGCTCAACGGCAGTGTATGCATAGACAACGGGCAGATATTCGGTGCTCAGGCCGTCTTGTACCAAAGGGAGCCAGACGAAAGCCCAAATTTCCAGTTCCTGATTGACACCTTCAAGTCTGACAGGCCAGGCAAAAAGCCGCTGGACTTACGTATTGGCTCGCTGCTGCTGCGCCGTGTTTCCGTAAAGTGGGACAAGAACTGGAAGCCTCGCAAGGGGTATAGCCGTCTAGATCCTGACCATCTGTGGCTTAGCAGCATCGCTCTTACTGCGCATTTGCACAAACTGACGCCCGACAGTATCAACTTGGATATACGGCGTCTTGACTTCAAGGAACAGTGCGGCCTGATGCTGAAAAACTTCCAGGCGGAACTGAAAGCCGGCACAAGTGGAATGCGACTGTCTATGTTTGACTTGCAGTTTACAAACTCCCGCATCAGCATTCCGCAATTGAGCGTCAAATGGAAGGCCATACCTACAAGTGGAGAGGACATGAGGCTATGGCTACAGAGGGTGTCGTGGCAGGCAAGATGTCAGTTGTCGATGGATACACGGGACTTGAAGAAACTGATTCCTGAAATACCGGACAACATTCCTGCCATCGACCTGCAAATGGAAGCCAACGGTGCGCAGGGCGATGCCAGTGTGTCGCGGCTGAATCTGACGACAGCAGACAAATGCTTACGTCTGAGCGGGACGGCGCGTCTAGGTGGCATATATACGGCCAGTCCCACTGCAGGCTTCACTATTGAGAGCATGGACGTCAGTCCTGACATAGCAGGCCTGCTGCCTGAAAAAGCCAGGACATACATTACCAGGGCAGGACATATCGGCACAGATGGAAATATATTCCTTTCCAAAGAGAAGATAATGGCTGACGTCTGCCTGAAGTCTGCGCTTGGCAAGATACGTATTCACGGATTGCTGGCAGACAGGAACAATATCGACGCTACAATCCATACCGACGGATTCATGCTTGACAGGCTTTTTGCCTCCGATGGGGTTTCCTTTCCAATAGGCAAGGTTGCCTTCAAGGCCAGTGCAAAAGGCATTATCAAGGATGCTGACGGCAATCCCGACCTGAGCGTGAATATAGATGCACCTCTGCTGACCATGCTGGGATATGAATACCATGGGTGTCATGCAAGCGGAAGCTACTCCCCCACCCGTTGCCTGCTGGAGGCGGAGGTCCGGGACATTAACGGAGACGTAGATGCAAGGTTACAGTATACAAACGATGCTTCACACCATCTGTGGGGATCGCTTGGCATACATGACCTGGCAGCGTCACGACTCAACCTCACCTCAAAGTATCCAGACACCCGTCTGAATGCAGATGCCGTGATAGACGTACATGGACACTCGCTGGACGATATTGCGGGACAGATACGAATACAGGACTTACAAATGCAGACCTACAACCGCGACAGTACGATAGTCGGTCCGATGTATGCAGAGATAAGCACTTATCTCCAAGATGACGGGCGTACGCTGGATATTGAGTCACAGAATATCCAACTGCATACCAGTGGACGCTTTGGCTTTACCACGCTGCCTGGAACATTACACAACATATGCCACCGTTACCTGCCTGGCATCATTGCGACTTCTGCCAATGGCGCCAACGACCGACTCACGTTTGACCTGAGTATCTGCGACACCACCTTGATACGGTCACTCTTGGATACCGATGTACGCATTCCTCATAAGGCACATGTGACCGGCGCTGTTAACGGTGCACTGAACATCATTGACCTGAACATACATGTCCCTAAAATACATTTTGGCAAAGAAACGTTACTAAATAACAATCTATTGGTTTCCTGCAAAAAAGGACTATTAGACGCAAGTCTTACATCACATAGAAAAATGAAGAACAGCATACTGCCGTTCCACCTCAGGGCAACTGCCGGGAACGACCGTCTGCGCCTACAGGGCGGCTGGAACAATGACATGACTCCCGTATACAGCGGCAACATTGACTTAAGCGTCACTTTCCCACGTTCACTGAACGGGAAATACGGCCTTAACGCATGGATTGCGCCTACAGACCTAGTGATTGCCGACACCCTGTGGCGGATTGAACCTGGTACGATAAGTCACCATTCGGGTATCACTACCGTAAACAACATATGTATCGGTCAAGGCAATGATCGCCGGCTCATGATAAACGGGCGCATATCTCCGAGCGACGAGGACAGTCTGATCGTAGACCTGCACCGCATCAACCTGGAATACGTAATGAACCTGATAAACTTTCACGACGTAGACTTCAGTGGAGAAGCATCGGGAACGGTATATGCCAAAACAATGGGCACATCCCCGCGTGTAGACGGGAGCCTGAATGTAGACAACTGGAAGTTCAACAATGCTCCCCTGGGACGCATGTCTGCACATCTCAACTGGGGCGATACGCCACAGCAGCTGACCATAGAGGCAGACATGGATGACGCACACGTCGGGCACAGGACACATGTCGACGGCTACATAAGGATAACAGGAGACAAGAAGACAAACGGACTGGACCTCAGGGTCAACACAAAGTACTTCAACCTTGCATTCCTAAACAAATTTACCCAGAATATCCTTGAAGACGTACAGGGACGAGTAAGCGGTTACTGCAGGATATACGGCCCTTTCAAAGGTATTGACCTGGAAGGCGATATGCTTATCAATGAGGCACGCATGGCACTTCCGATGCTCGGCACCGGCTTCTACCTGGCAAACGACAGCGTAAGGCTGCGTCCAGGAGACATATCGTTCGACGCCATTGCGACTGATGCCCATGGCAAAGCCGACCGACATACACTTGCTGCTGAACGCCGCGTGTACGACATAAGCCACTCCGCAACTGACATTCCCAATCACTCCGCACACATAGACGGTCACCTTTACCACAACAGTTTCAAGAACCTGAGGTACTCATTCGACATACAGGCAAACAATTTCCTGGCATACGACTTCCGCGAGTTTGGTGACAACCCGTTCTATGCAACAGTATTTGCCAGCGGCAACGTCAACATAGACGGCAGGAATGGACATCTGGACGTCAACGTCGACGTAGAGCCACAGGCCGGCACCATGTTTACCTATAACGTGACCACGCCCGACGCCCTGACACAGGCCAAATTCATCACCTTCAGCCAAATGCACGGCCAGACGACATCAGGCAATGCCGTGACACAGTCTCATGCACAAGCGCATGAGGCCGACGGCGACATGTTCCTCAATTTTAACCTGAACATGACACCTGCTGCCAGACTTCGCCTGCTCATGGACCAAAAGACCGGCAGTACCATAGACATCGGAGGTAGCGGAAGGCTGACGGCACGATACTACAACAAAGGACGATTCCAGATGTACGGAACGTACAAGATATACGACGGCATATACAACATCAACGTACAGGACGTAATAAACCGCAACTTCAAGTTTCAAAGAGACGGTGCAATAACCTTCAACGGTGATCCTATGCAGGCGACACTAAACCTCAAGGCCGTATACACCGTACCCAATGTATCGCTCGACGATTTGTCAACGACATCCCTGGGATTTTCCAAGACCCGCGTAGACTGTATCATGAATCTCACGGGACGTCCGCAGCAGCCAAACATCGGCTTTGACTTCGAGTTACCCAATGCCACCGACGACGAACGGCAGATGGTACGATCGATAGTCAGCACCGAAGAGGAACGAAACATGCAGGCCATATACCTGTTGGGACTGGGACGATTCTACAGTTACTCGGCCAATGCCACATCTGCCAGCAAGGGCAGCAGTGCGATGAACTCGCTTGTCTCCACGACCATCTCCAGCAAGATCAACGAACTGCTCAACAGTGCCGTAGGCTCTACGAAATGGAACTTCGGAGCAAACCTCAAGACAGGTGACGACGGATGGAAAAACATGGATGTCGAGGGACTGCTTTCCGGCAGCCTGTTCAACGACCGTCTGCTGCTTAGCGGTAACTTTGGATACAGAGAAAAATATTACACACAACGCAACTTCATCAGCGATGTCGATGTCCAGTACCTGCTCACCAAATCCGGCTCTGTAGCCCTCAAAGCATATAACCAAGCCAATGACCGCTATTTTGTCCAGTCGGCTCTCAACACACAAGGCATCGGTATCCAACTGAAGAAGGATTTCAACCGCTTTGGCGAGATGTTCCGGAAGAAAGACAATGGAGTCTCATCCGGCAAGGTAAAGCTCACCAAGGCAGAAAAGAAGGCACAGAAGGAAGCACGCAGGAAAGCCAAGGCAGAAACCAAGGCTGCAGAAAGGGAAGCACGTAAGGCAAAGGCTAAGAACAGACCCAAATGGAACAAGCAGACCGTAGTCCGTGTAATCCCGCTATTGACGGAATGAATGATCAATCTCCCGGCACGTATGATAGAAATAGTCCTTATTGGCATGGCTCTTGCAGCAGACTGTCTGACTGTAAGCATAGCAGCCGGAGTCACGGCACGCCGCCCTATATGGCACCCGATGACACTCATGGTCCTCGCCTTCGGCATATTCCAGGGAGGGATGACCGCCATAGGCTACTACAGCATACAGTTCCTTGCCGGCTGGATACAAGCCTTCGAGCATTGGATAGCCTTTGTCCTGCTCGGCTACATCGGATTCAATATGATAAGCACCATCTGGCACAAGGACGAATACCATCAAATCGACCTTCTGTCGATTCGCAACATCATCGCCTTAGCCTTCGCAACCAGCATAGACGCCTTTGCCATAGGCATCTCCTTCGCATGCACAGGTTTCCATTGGAGTTATGCCATAGTCATAGCTCTCATCAGCAGTCTGGCCTCAGCCATAGGTCTCGGCACAGGCATACAACTGGGTCGGCGCATACCATTCCCCGCAGAACCCATCGGAGGCATTGTCCTAATCTTGATAGGTATAAAGATCCTGGCAGAGCATCTCTGCTGAAACTGCAAAAAACGGCAGCCGCACCCAAAAGAGCACGGCTGCCGGAAAAGTAATAAATATTTACCAGAAATAACCTGTCCGACAGAGGGATTTACTCTTCCCTACGTTTTGCAACCCGACGGCGACGCGGTTTATCCTCACCGGCATTCTGGACTATATGTATGCCAGCCAGTTCCGGATCAACCAGAATACGACCACAGTATTCGCAGACGATAATCT
>DFKL01000083.1 GCA_002373535.1 Prevotellaceae bacterium UBA3646
TCCCCATCACCCTCGACCAGATGATATACCACGCCAAGAGCGTCGTCCGCGGCGTCCGGCGCAGCCTCGTCGTCTGCGACATGCCCTTCGGCACATACCAAGTCAATGCCACCGAGGCCGTCACCAACGCCATCCGCATCATGCAGGAGACCCACGCCGACGCCCTCAAGCTCGAAGGCGGCACCGAGATACTCCCCCAGGTCAAGGCCATCCTCGACGCCGGCATACCCGTCATGGGACACCTCGGGCTCACCCCGCAGAGCATCAACAAGTTCGGCACCTACGCCGTACGCGCCAAGGACGAAGCCGAGGCACGCAAGCTCATCGCCGACGCCCACGCCCTCCAGGACACAGGCTGCTTCGCCCTCGTCCTCGAGAAGATTCCTGCCACCCTCAGCCACACCGTCTGCCAGGAGCTCCGCATCCCCGTCATCGGCATCGGCGCCGGCCCCGCTGACGGGCAGGTCCTCGTCATCCACGACATGCTCGGGATGAACAAAGGCTTCTCCCCCAAGTTCCTGCGCCGCTACGCCGACCTCTACACCACCATGACCGACGCCATCGGCCAGTACATCACCGACGTCAAGACCAGCAACTTCCCTAATGCCGACGAAAGCTACTGACCCTCGCCCCCGCGTCCTAAAATCCTAAAATCCTAAAATCCTAAAATTCTTAAATCCCTCAAACCCACACAACAAAGCCCCCTGCTGTTGAAAAACGGCAAGGGGCTTCTGTCGCGTAGCTAACCTAATTAACTTCACTCCCTATGTAGCTCCTTTAGTATTTCCGCGTATGCCTTCCTAAGGATGTGTCGCGTGGTCTCGTCCTTGACAATACCGAGACTTCGGCGCAAGACCTTACCCATTTCCCTCTGTTCAGCTTTTGTAAAAAGATCATTTATCGTAATACCATTCTTTTTCTTCAACAGCTCTGTGTTGAGCAAGTTGTATATTGATTGCGCGTTCACGGCAGAATTCCGTCCAGCCAGGATTTCTTTGGAGAGACTGTCGAAAATGCCATATGCAGTACTGTCGTTACGTTCGTCAGATAGTAAGACATCTGTGTGTGCCGTTTCCATAGGTAAGACATAATTGGCAGACAGAGCCGGAATCTTGGCATACGTCACGATATAGCGTACAACCCTGTTCCCCCTGTCGTGCTCAGACCATTCCAGGGCATAGGCATACCGGTGCATCTTGCTGACGTCCGATGCGTCCAGGATGTTCACGTTAAGGTAATTTGCATAGTTCTTGCCAATCGTCACATATTGCTGCATGTCGTCGCCTATCATCAGATTACGCAAGGCATTGTCTTGATACGTGCTTCTTGACCAGTTGTTGACGTTGTAGCAGTTTGGGTTGTCCACGGATTCGGACTCAAGAGACTTTATCATCTCGTCCAGCAACGCAGATTTCCTCTTGGGTAGCGTAAACGAGTAAATGTCGCAGCGCGATTTCATAGGCATACCCTCCTTGGTGACATCACGTTCGATATTGATTTTCTTGTCGACCTTGATGCCGCAGTCCGAAACTCTGGAAATGATGTTAGCCATGCTTACCTCAATTCCCTGTCTTTGCTGTGCATGTACCGCTGTCGCCAAAAGCAGCAGGATTACGGAGATTGCTTTGTTGAATTTCATCTTCATAGTTCTATTAGGTTTGTGTTGTTACTAAATGGCTATTATTCGCCTTTCTGCCATACAGGCAGACATCTCATCCTCTCCAGCCGTCACTCCCGCCTTCCTCTGAGCCGCATATATGGCCTGCAGAGCCCTCTCTGCCAGGTTTATCCTTGCCAAGGCCTGCAAGTCGGCAGGAATCACAGGCTCATCACTCCGGCCGTCAGGTACATCCTCCGTGACGGTAGTCTCAGCCAGCGTGTTTTCTTGTACGAAGGCTTCTTGCTCACCACTCTGGCAGGCAGGCCCGACCGCCAGGCAGGCAGGTTCAGCGTTCTCCGGCAAGCCAGCCAATCCGGCAGGCAGGTCGTCAGGAACGACTCCCTCGCCATGCACGACGCTCTCGGCTTTTCTGGAGCTATGCCCAGGGTCTTGAGACATGACGCAGTCGCTATGAACTGCAGTAACCAAACTCTCAGCCTTAGTTTCTGCCCGTATAGCCTGGACAGGCATATCCCCGTTACCGGTACCGAGTCTATGTTGCGACACATGGCAGATAGTGGGGGAGGGGACATTTTCCCGAGTGTAGAGAATCACGCCTCCTGTAACAGCCAACAAGCATGCCGCAGCAACAGCAATCCGTCTCATGGCGCGTTGTCTGGATACCTGCTTGTCTATGCGTTTCATCACCCGTTCACCGAAGTCTTCCGGCAGCCTCATGTCGCGGGTTGTGCTGTCGTTATGGAGTTGAAGAGCTTGGCGGAAAAGCTGTCTGTCGTTATTCATCGTCGGTGTGTAATAATATAATCCTAATTCGTTGCCTTATTCTCAATAGTCGGCTACTGAGCCTTGAAGCCTCGCGTGTGACCGTGTCGTCGCTCGCACCGGTTATATATGCAATTTCTTTGAGAGAACGGTCGTCGTAATAGTACAATTGCAGGAGCATCTGGTCTTCGGGCGGCAGTTTCCGTATTGCCTGTTCCAGTCTCTCTGCGGTAGTATTGTCTGGCAGTTGGTCTGGTATCTCGCTCCCAGGGTCGATGTGGAACCCTATTAGTCTCTTCCGTCGTCGCAGGTGGTACAGCGCCTCGTGGTATGCTATGCGTTGCAGCCATGTGTACAACGAAGCCTTTCGCGGGTCATAGTCTTTCAGGTGACTATATGCAGCAACCAACGCATCCTGTGTAACGTCACAAGCATCTTCACTGTCTCCGACTATCCGTTCTACGAACATCATAAGAGCCGTGGCATAACGGTTTACGATGGTTCCGAATTCACGTTTTTCGCCGTTGAGTATACGTTGTACCAGAGTCTGTTCTTCGAGGTTCATTCTACCCTATATAGACAAAACAGCCGCAAATATCACACCTGATATCCGATTTTTTCTCAAACAGGCAAGTTCCACCCTTAAACCCCTTAAACCCCTTA
>DFKL01000024.1:0-6689 GCA_002373535.1 Prevotellaceae bacterium UBA3646
GAGAGGTTGTTCTGCAGTTCCAGGCTGACATAGGGGTTCCACTTTATTCCCTTGCGAGACATCTCGACCTTGAGGCGTGAACGGAACAGGTGGCTACGCTCCTCGTCCTCGTAGTCTGTCTCTGTTTTAGGGTATTTGGGCTTGAGGTTACCGGATGAATCGTAGCGGTATTTGGTCTGGGTGTAGGATTCCTCGCAGCCATAGGTGTACTGGTACCTCTCGCGGAGGGAGATCTTGACCCATCCTGCAATCTTGTAGGAGCCTGTAACGTCCAGGCTGACGCGATGGCGCGGCGTCCAGAAGGGGTCGTCGTCGTTGTAGCCGTCCCAGTTACCGCTGCTTTTGTCGTAATGGTCCTTGCGCTTGTAGGGGCTGTATGATCCCATGAACATGTAGGATGTTCCGAACTTGAGGTACTTGTTGACCTTGTACTGCAGGCCCAGTCCTATATTCAGCCTGTCTATCTTAGTGGTGTTGTCCTGTGTGCGCAGGCCTCCCTCGAGGCTTACGCTGAAATTGCGAGGCAGCTGTTTCTTGGCTCCCAGCTCCAGCCACATGCCGAAATCATCGTCTGCCTGCACGACGCCGACAGGCAGCAGCAGTGCAACCATTGTTGCCAACATCACACAAATCTTGTTTTTCATAGCTCTATGTCTTGGTTATGTAGGGTTATGTCTCACTTAAGCTTTGGCAATCGTCCCATGCCTTCTATACTGCTGGCACGATCCATGTCCTCGTCGTAATAGATGCGTATGATAACGCTGTCCTTGAGGAAGTCGATGGTGCCGACCTCGATGCTGATGATCTTCAGCCCGGTACGCTTCTCCAGGTCGTCAATGAGCTCCTGGCGCTTGGCGGGATGTACGAGATTGACATTGTCGTACTTGATGTACTTGGAGCAATGCTCGTCGAGCAGCTTGCTGCTCTCGAACAGGGCTGCAAGGCCGATGAATATAAGGTTTGCCAGCACCACGGTAACGATGCCGATGCCCTCCCAATAGTCGCTCTTGGGGTGGTACTCTGCCCTGGAGAGGGCGTTGACGACGCTTACTGCCACGAGCATGAAGAGGTATGTCATCTCGCGAATTGGGATTGCCTCGGTCCTGTATCGTATTATTCCGAAGATGGCAAACAGTCCCAGGGCCGCACCGGTGTGCATGCTGTCGCCGCCCATGAAGCTTACCAGCAGGAAGATGCTCATACTCATTATTATAAATATGAACATGTAGTCCCGGCGGTGGCTCTTGGGATAATAGAAGCATCGTGCTATCACGCATACTACGGTGGCCGTCATCACAAGACGTATAAGCAGTGACAGCAGTGTGCTGGTCTCGATAAGCGTCATGCCTATGGTATGGCCGAAAATCTGGTTAAGTTCCTGGATGGTCTCGCTCATAAATCAACTGGTTTTATATTTGTTCACTTATTTTTCTCAGACTCCTCAGCTTTGGCTTGAACAGGTTCTGCTTCAGGGCGGGGTTTGTCATCACGCTGCCGATGCAGTATTTGGAGAAGCCGTGCGGCTTGATACGCAGCTCCCTGAGCAGTGACAGTATGGGACTGTATACGTTTCCGTCGCGCTTGAGTTCTACGATAACGAGATTGCCGGTGTTGTCCTCGAGATTGGTATCGTAATTGTGGAACATGATGTCAAAGTCTATCGTAAGGCGCTCGGTCTTGCCGTAGTTGACCAGCGTGATACGGTGAAACTGGTTCTGGACGGTCGGGTGTATGTCGGCAAGGCTGCGACGGACTTGCTCGCCCAGGAAATCGTCTACCATGATGCTGACGCCCTTGCTGTCGCCGATTTCGTCTGCCCTGACGTCCTGAGAGGATACGAGTATGCGTTTCTTCTTGGTACGACCGTGGTTGTTCTTGGTCTTCACCTCCAGAAAGGTGTCCTTGCTGTCCATGTAGGTGCGGACACGGACTTTCTGCCTGGGAGCACGCCCGTCGTGATGCTGCATGTAGTAGAAATGGCCTTCAGTATCCCAGTATGTGGTCTTGTAGCTCGCAATGCGGCTTCCGCAGTGGAACTGGGCGAAATACTGCCCCTTGCAGAGCTGCAGCAGTCTTACGAGCCGCTGTTTCGTAGTGACGAACTTGGTGTCCGTACGGTTCATCAGACGAATCTCCTTCATCTGCTGCAGGGTGATGGGCTCGAGTTGCTCCAGTTCCTCGTGTATACGTTTGTCTATATCGGTCGTTTCTGCCACTTTCAACATAAAATTTCTGTATGCAAAAGACTTAAAGTCGGGGCTTTCCTCCACAAATATATGAAAAAATGGATATAAATCGCTCCTGCCTCTTGTTTTTTTCGGATAAAAAACTTACATTTGTCTATGAATTAACTATTTGTTTCAATATGACAGACACAAAGACCATCCTTCTGGATTCTGAGGAAAAAATGGAAGAGGCTGTAATGTATCTCGAGGAGGCCCTGGCGCATATCCGTGCGGGAAAGGCCAACGTAAAGATACTGGACGGCATCCGTGTAGACAGCTATGGCAGCATGGTTCCGCTGAACAACGTGGCGAGCATCAACACTCCTGATGCGAGAACCATAGCCATCAAGCCGTGGGACAAGAGTATGTTCCGTATTATCGAGAAGGCCATCCTTGACAGCGAGGTGGGCATCACGCCGGATAACAACGGCGAGATAATCCGTCTGGCCATCCCGCCTCTGACCGAGGAGCGACGCAAGCAACTGGTCAAGCAGTGCGGCAAGGAAAGCGAGCAGGCAAAGGTCAGTGTCCGCAACGCTCGCCGTGACACGATAGACAAGCTCAAGAGGTGTATCAAGGAGGGACTGAGCGAGGACCTGGAGAAGGATGCCGAGGCGGACCTGCAGAAGATGCACGACAAGTTCATCGCCAAGATAGAGGCTCTCCTGGCTGACAAGGAGAAAGAGATAATGACTGTCTGATGACAGGGACGGTCGTCAGGAACACGGGAAGCTGGTATGTCGTCAGGACTGACAACGGCCAGCTTTTCAACTGTAAGGTCAAGGGGAATTTCCGCCTCAAGGGTATACGCAGCACCAATCCTGTGGCCGTGGGCGACGTCGTAGACATCGCCCCGGGGGCCGACACGGCTTTCATAACTGCCATACACGACAGGCGCAACTATATAGTACGCAAGGCGAGCAACCTGTCCAAGCAAAGCCATGTCATTGCTGCCAACGTAGATCAGGCTGCACTGGTTGTCACACTGAGGCATCCGGAGACTAACACGGTCTTCATAGACCGGTTCCTGGCCAGTGCCGAGGCATACAGGGTTCCTGTACTGCTCGTGTTCAACAAGACTGACCTGCTGGACGAGGATGACCGCAACATGCTGGAGTCCCTGTCCCGAACATACGAGGAACTGGGCTATACCTGCCTTGCCGTGTGCGCACTCCGCTCGCAGCTATCCACCTTGCGCGAGGCCCTACGGGGCAAGACGACCTTGTTCAGCGGCAACTCGGGCGTGGGCAAGAGTACCTTGCTGAATGCCCTCGTACCGGGTCTCGGCGTGAAGACGGCAGAGATAAGCATGTCCCACGATACTGGAATGCACACCACCACTTTCAGCGAAATGTACGACCTTCCGGAAAACGGTGGGGTTATAATAGACACTCCCGGAATCAAGGGGTTCGGGACTTTTGACATGGAGCCTGGCGAGGTCGGTCACTACTTCCGTGAGATATTTGCCATATCACATGACTGCAGGTTCGGGGACTGCACGCATACGCACGAGCCTGGATGTGCCGTGCTGGCTGCACTGGAGGAGGGCCGCATAGCGGGTTTCCGATACCAGAGCTACCTGTCCATGATGCAGGACAAGGACGAGGGGAAATACCGCGCGGCCTTCTAGTCTTTCCTACTTTTTATATTTCTCGGGTGATGGCACAAAATCTCTTCCCTGAGATGTCCCATGTCCAGGTGCATGTATACCTCGGTCGTGCTGATGTCCTCGTGCCCCAGCATTTCCTGTATCGCACGCAGGTTGGCTCCGCCCTGCAGCAGATGGGTGGCAAAACTGTGGCGAAAGACGTGCGGAGAGATTTCCCGTTCGATACCTGCCTGCCTGGCGTACTGCTGTATATATACAAACAGGCTGATACGCGACAGTGACTTGCCGCGGGTTCGGGACAGGAAGACGTAGTCCTCGTAGCCCTCGCGGATATTGATGTGGCAACGTACGCTGAACCAGTTGTGCAGTTCCTTGACGGCTCTCGGTGAAATGGGGACTAATCGCTCCTTGTTGCCCTTGCCTGTGACTTTTATAAAGCCTTCCTCGAGATACAGGCCTGACATCTTGAGGCCGCACAGCTCGGATATGCGCAAGCCGCAACTGTACAGCACCTCGACAATACAGTGGTCCCGCACTCCCTCGGGCTTGCTCTGGTCTATAGCTTCCAGTATCCGGTCTATCTCACCGACGCTGAGGACCTGAGGCAGGTGTTTGCCTATCTTGGGGGACTCGAGCAATTCCGTAGGGTCCTGGGGGACCTCGCCCTCGAGTGTCAGGAAATGATAGAAGCTGCGCACGCCGGACAGTATCCGTGCGATGGAACGGGCTGAAATGCCGTGTTCACGGAGCGTTCCTGCAAAAAGGTCAAAATCACGCAATGTCACAGAACGGAAGTCTATGCCGTTGTCTGCATAGTAGTTGACCAGCTTCTGCAAGTCTCGCATGTATGCATCCAGCGTGTTGTCACTGACCGACTTTTCCAGCCGCAAATACTGCATGTACCGCCTGAGTATGGCGGTATTTATGATGCCCGAATTGCTGATGCCTGTATTTTTTTTCAGCGCCATTCCCCGTGATTTTCTTTTGTTCCTTTGGATTTATGGAGTGATAATCGTATATTTGCCACATAAAGTTACGCAAAATTAGAAAAAAAACATGAGAATCCAAATTGTAAACGGCCCGAACCTGAATCTTCTGGGCATACGCGAGCCGGAGATTTACGGCAAGAAGGGTTTCGAGCAGTATCTGCACCAGCTGAGAGACATGTTCCCCAACGTACGCATCGACTATTTCCAGAGCAACTTGGAGGGCGAACTGATAGACATGATACACGAAGTGGGCTTCGACCGTGACGGAATAGTCCTGAACGCCGGCGCATATACGCATTACAGCCTGGCTCTGATGGATGCCATCAAGAGCGTAAACACGCCTGTCGTAGAAGTCCATATCAGCAATGTGCACCAACGTGAGGAATTTCGACGTCACAGCGTAATAAGTCCTGCATGCAAGGGTGTCATCTGCGGATTCGGACTGGACAGCTACCGCCTTGCAATCGAAGCCCTGCTGAGTCTGAAATAATGCTGCTGGACGACTATATCCTGTCGCACATAGACGAGGAGGGGCAGTACCTGCACAGGCTGTGGCGGGCCACGCAGATGAAGCTGTCTTACGGGCAGATGGCAAGCGGCCATCTACAGGGCCGGCTGCTGAAGATGCTCGTCAGGATGATACGTCCGCAACGTGTACTGGAACTCGGCATGTTCAGCGGATACTCTGCCCTGAGCATGGCCGAGGGGCTTGAAGAGGGGGCCGAACTGCACACGTTCGAGATATTTGACGAAATAGAGGACTTTACGCGCCCCTGGATAGAGGGCAGCCCGTACGGCAGGTACATACACATTCACATCGGTGACGCACTGGAACTCGTCCCGCAGATGGACGTAACGTGGGACATGGCGTTCGTCGATGCCGACAAGCGCCAGTATCTCCAATATTATGAGATGATACTGCCACGACTGCGACCCGGAGGATACATCATTGCCGACAACACCTTGTGGTACGGCCGCATAACCGAGGAGGCGCGAGAGTCTGACCTGCAGACAATAGGACTGCAGCGGTTCAACGATGCCGTAGCACAAGACGACAGAGTGGAGAAAGTCATACTGCCGCTCAGGGACGGACTCACCATTATAAGAAAACTGTGAAACTGAGACAATATGGAAACAACGAGACAAAACAAGATAGCACGTCTGCTGCAGAAGGAGCTTGGCGACATGTTCCAGCGCCAGACGGCCGGTATGCCAGGCGTACTGGTAAGCGTGAGCAAATGCCGCATAAGCCCTGACATGAGCGTATGCCGGGGATACCTGAGCGTCTTCCCCAGCAGCAGGGCCGAGGAGATAGTCGGCAACATCAACGCGAACGTCAAGTCGGTAAGGTACGAACTGGGGAAACGTGTGCGCATGCAGCTGAGAATCATTCCCGAGCTCAAGTTCTTCGTGGACGACAGTCTGGACTACGACGAACATATAGGCCAGCTCCTGGCAAAATGACATGCTGGTAAAGACGTATAGCGCTTCGGTCCAGGGCCTGCAGGCCGAGCAGGTGACCATCGAGGTCAATGCCTCGCGGGGCATTCGCTTCATATTGGTAGGTCTGCCTGACAATGCCGTAAAGGAAAGTCACGAGCGTATAATGGCTGCACTGGAAAACAGCGGCTTCGACTACCCTTCGCGCCAGATAACCATAAACCTCGCACCTGCCAGCGTACGCAAGGTAGGCAGCGGTTTTGACCTGCCAATGGCCATTGGAATACTGGCTACATCGGAGAAAGTAGATGCCAGCCGTCTCGACAAGGTGATGATGGTCGGAGAGCTAAGCCTGGACGGTTCCATACAGCCGGTATGCGGAATTCTGCCCATAGCCATCAAGGCTCGGGCCATGGGGTACGAGGC
>DFKL01000024.1:6874-8072 GCA_002373535.1 Prevotellaceae bacterium UBA3646
CAGATTGATACACGCCGGGACTTCTTTGACCGCCAGTCGGACTTTGAGCTTGACTATGCCGATGTAAAGGGACAGGAGAACGTAAAGCATGCTCTGGAAGTGGCTGCCGCCGGTGGCCACAACATCATAATGATAGGCCCGCCCGGGAGCGGAAAGAGCATGATGGCCAAGAGACTGCCTGGCATCTTGCCGCCACTGACGCTGGAGGAAAGTCTCGAGACGACGCAGATACACAGCGTGGCAGGAAGACTGCGTCCCATCCTGGAGGGTGACGGCAGGCACAGTTCGCTCATAGCACACAGGCCGTTCCGCAGTCCCCACCACACTGCGAGCCAGACATCATTGGTGGGCGGTGGCAGCAATCCCCAGCCTGGCGAAATAAGCCTGGCGCATAACGGGGTCCTGTTCATGGACGAGCTGCCGGAATTCCAGCGCAGCACGCTGGAAGTCCTGCGTCAGCCGCTTGAAGACCACCATATCACTATCAGCCGTGTCAAGGACACCGTGGAATATCCGTGCAACTTCATGTTCGTCGCATCCATGAACCCATGCCCATGCGGATACTACAACCACCCGACGAAACAATGTGTGTGCACACCGGGACAGATAGTGCGCTACCTGAACAAAATAAGCGGACCGCTCCTGGACCGCATCGACATCCATTGCGAGATATTGCCGTTGACGTTCAGCGAAATCAGCCAGGCCAAAGCCGGGGAGAGCAGCGCCGTCATACGCGAGCGGGTCATTGCCGCCCGCAAGATTCAGGAGGAGCGCTTCAGGAACACACCGGGAGTATACTGCAACGCGCAGATGACAGAGCGCATGCTTCACGAGTTTGCTGAACCCGACGCCGACTCGCTCGACATGCTGCGCATGGCAATGGAGCGCCTGAAGCTCAGCGCCCGTGCCTACAGCCGCATACTGAAGGTTGCACGCACCATTGCCGACCTCGCTGGCAGCGAAAAGGTAGAAGCCATGCACATCGCCGAGGCGATCGGTTACCGTAATCTGGATAGGGGTGATTGGGCTGAGCGGGGGATATAATCTTATAAGAAGGTATAAGAAATATGGAAGAACAGCAGAATATCATCATTTATCGGACGGCTGATGGGCGCGCATCGGTAGCACTCTATGCCAAAGATGGTACAGATATGGCTTAACCAACAGCAGATGGCAGAACTTTTTGCCACCTCGAAGC
>DFKL01000134.1 GCA_002373535.1 Prevotellaceae bacterium UBA3646
CTGCTGCCATGTTGTCCGGGTGCAGGGTACGACCTGTACCACCGCCGGAAGCCACGGAGAAATATGCCTTACCGGCACGTACACGCTCCTTCTTGTATGTACCAGCCACCGGATGCTGGAAACGTGTCGGGTTGGTAGAGTTACCTGTGATGGACACATCCACATCCTCATGCCAAAGGATAGCTACGCCCTCACGGACATCGTCTGCGCCATAGCAGTTAACGGCTGCACGCGGACCATTGCTGTACGGAGTCTTCTTGACAATCTTCAGCTCTCCTGTGAAATAGTCAAACTGGGTCTGCACGTAGGTGAAGCCGTTGATACGTGATATAATCATTGCCGCATCCTTGCCCAAACCGTTCAATATGCAACGCAGGGGCTTGTCGGCCGGTCTTGACTTGTTGGCCATCTGTGCAATCTTGATAGCGCCCTCGGCAGCTGCGAACGACTCGTGACCTGCAAGGAATGCAAAGCACTTGGTGTCAGGCGACAACAGACGTGCTCCCAGCTCGCCATGTCCGATACCTACCTTACGGTCATCGGCAACGGAACCGGGGATACAGAAGGACTGAAGTCCCTCGCCTATATAGTTGGAAGCCTCAACGGCATCCTTTGCCTTTTCCTTCAGAGCAATGGCTGTTCCTACGACATACGCCCACTTGGCGTTTTCGAAGCAGATCATCTGGGTCTCCTCACATGTCTTGTATGGATCGATGCCTGCTGCCTCGCAAATCTCGTTTGCCTCCTCGATAGAAGAAATGCCGTGTGCGTTCAAACAAGCGAGAATCTGTTTGATACGACGATCCTGTGACTCGAATTTTACTTCTCTAATCATATCTTGTTTCCTCCTTGTTTTATTCCTGACGTGGATCTATTGACTTGACAGCACCATCCTCGGCCTTAGTACGACCGTATGTGCCTGTAACACTCTTCAAGGCCTCGTCGGCTGGTACGCCTTTCTTGATGGCGTCCATGAACTTGCCCATGTGTACGAACTCGTAACCGCAGACCTGATCATTGGCATCGAGATACATCTTGGTGATGTAGCCCTCGGTAAGCTGCAGGTAACGTGTTCCCTTGACCTTTGTTCCATACAGGGTTCCAGTCTGGGAGATAAGCCCCTTGCCCAGATCCTCGAGACCTGCACCGATCATCAGGCCTCCCTCGGAGAATGCAGACTGTGTACGGCCATATACGATCTGCAGGAACAACTCGCGCATTGCCGTATTGATAGCATCACATACAAGGTCGGTATTCAATGCCTCCAGAATTGTCTTACCAGGAAGTATCTCAGATGCCATTGCTGCAGAATGTGTCATGCCGGAACAACCGATAGTCTCGACCAGACATTCCTCGATGACACCTTCCTTGACATTCAGGGTAAGCTTGCATGCACCCTGTTGTGGAGCACACCACCCCACACCATGTGTGAGACCGCTGATGTCCTTGATTTCCTTTGCCTGAACCCACTTGCCCTCTTCAGGGATTGGTGCAGGACCATGGTTGGGGCCCTTGACCACGCAACACATGTTCTGAACTTCGTGAGAATAAACCATAATTTTTTACTTATTTAGTTGTTGATTATGTGTATTGATATGATATCTGTGGACAAAAATAACCATTTTTAGGTACAACGGCAACAGTTTATCCACTTTTTTTGCCGCATATGGCCAAAATATATTATCAACGTATCTGCTGTCCGGTGGCCTTGCGGTAGCGGGCTATGGAAAGCGAGAACTGGCACCGTGCCTCTGCCTGACGGGCAAGAGCCTGCTGATACAAGGTCTGTGCCTCGAGCAAGTCTGAGAGGCTCTCCATTCCGGCATCAAAGCTTTTACGGGCAATACGCAGGTTTTCGGCTGCCTGCGTCACAGAACGTGCTGTAACTCCAAGCTCCAGGTGTGCCTCGTCAAGGTTATTTGCCTCGCGAGTTGCCTCGAGTTGCATCTGCTCCATCATATCCTGTTGCTCAACACGCGCCTGCTCGGCTTCCATCCTGGCTGCCCTGACCTTGTTACGTCCCTCTCCGAAATGGTATATGGGTATGCTGACATTGACCAGTGCGCCAAAGTTGCCTCCATTCAGCAATTGACGGTCATTTAGCTTCAGTCCATACATATAGTTATATCCCGCAGCCACGCCTATATGCGGCAGGAATTCCGAACGCTCGAGACGTACCTTTTTGTCTGCCATCTGTGCCTTCATAGACAACAGAGCCGCCTCGGGACGTCGCTCGACAGAACGGAAATTCTCGCCATGACTTCCAACCAGGCTAGGCACCTCGCTCCTGTCGTACGACGTAGTTCCAGATTCCCCGACAGACTGCCCGGGAACGATTTTGACTGGCATTGGCTTGCCATCCAGTGGTGCGCCTATCAGCCTACACAGGTTCATCTGTGCAAGACGTACTCCGTTTTCGGCCTGACGCAGCTGAAGTTCGGCCTCGTCCTTCCTGACACCAACCTTAAGCACGTCGTTGCGGGATGCCATGCCCCGTGCCTTTGCCGAAACGACATCGTGCTGCAAACGAAGCAGCAGACTGTCATACAGGACTGCAACGGCGTGCATCTCGGTGGCACGGACCAACAGGGCGTAGGCCTCCTCGGTGGCAACAATGACCTGTGCCTCGGTAAGGCGTTCGTTCTCTACGGCCATGTCACGTGCCAGCTTGCTCATCTTGTATCCTGTACTAATCTTGCCACCCATATATATAGGTTGCTCTACGCTCACACCTGCCATGATGATATTACCTACCTTGTACTTCATGCTCTGGGTCGGGAAATAGGCATACTGCTGAAACACAGGAGTCACTCCGTCGGGGCCGACTACCGGTTGTCCGGTAGCGGGATTTATCACCACGTTTGGCTGCATAGTACCATCGGCACCAGGCACGAATGTCGGGAGATAGCCGCCCGTAATATTGAACGAGCCGTTGCCGGTACTGTACAAATCTCGCGCCGATGCCTTGAAGTTTGGCAGAAAGTTGGCTTTCATTGCCGAAACTGTATAGTCACGCTGGCGTGTCTGAAGACGTGCCTTCTCAATTTGTCGGTTGGCACGCATTGCCATGGCCATGCAACTGTCCAGGGAAATAGTCTGCGCGGATATGCTGCAGATTACGAACAGCTGGAACTGCAAGAAAAGGAATATTCGTTTCATATCGTCTCAGTCTTTGATGTGGTAGAAGAGTGCATATAGCACAGGAATGATAATCAGGGTTATAATCGTACCCATGAACAGACCACCCATAATAGTGGCAGCCATAGCGCCGAACATGGCGTCAGGAAGCAGGGGAACCATACCGAGGATGGTAGTGGCAGCGGCCATCATCACAGGACGCAGACGGGACAGGGACGAGTCTATGAGAGCCCTGCGCGGCTCCTTGCCACCGCTTATTTCCAGTTCTATCTCGTCCATGAGTACGATGCCGTTCTTGAGCATCATGCCAATAAGTCCAAGCAAACCCACGATGGCAACAAAACCAAAGGTCTTGCCAGAAACGAGCACGGCGGGAATGACGCCGATAAGAATCATCGGGATACAACTGAACAGGATTATGGGAATCTTGTAGTTCCTGAAAAGCATAATCAGGATTGCTATCATAAGAATGACGGCAATGGGGAAATTCTTGAACAGGTATTTCATTGACTGCGTGGAAGCTTCTTTCTCGCCTACCCACGACAGGGTGTATCCTTCGGGTAATGAGATCTTCTGCAGTTCTTCCTCTATCATCTTGCGAGCCTTCTCCGTCTCCATGCCCGGTACTGGCGAACATTGCACACGTTGGGCACGCTGTCCGTTGAAGCGGATGACCAGAGGATCCTCCCATTCAACACTGACACCGTTGCCTACCTGTCGGAGTGGCGTATTGGTAAATGCCTGCAGGATGAGATCCGACATCTGTATGCTGCCGGTCATGAGTCCCTCCATCGTCTGTCTGTTGAGCACGTCTGCCACCCTGGGAAGCATATTGAATACCGTGGCCTCGCCGAGGTTATCGACAGGATTGCCATCGGCGTCAAGCGTATTTACATAAATAGGCTGGTTGTGTATTCCTTCGTAGAACGACCCTACAGGTATTCCGTCTGTAGCGGACAGCAACGACGTGCCTACATCCTTGCGTGAAAGGCCCTGACGACGTGCATTCTGCTGGTTGTAGTCTACCACAAGCATCGGCACCTTGGGTTCCCAGTCTGTCGTAATCAGGTTAACCGCACCTGTACGAATCATGGCTGCACGACATGAATCTGCCAGTTGATGCAACACGGCGGGATCAGGACCTGAGAATTGTGCCTCGATCGGAAATTTCTTGTACATCAGGTTGTAGCGTTTCAACTTGACATAGGCGTCCGGGAAACGGCCGGTTATCTCTGTCTGCAGCTCATCCATGTTCTCCACGAGTGCATCGGCATCCTTGAAGTCGATAATCAACTCACCGTACGACAACGAAGGAGTGGCAATACTACGAACAAGATTGTAGCGTGCAGGTGTTCCACCTGTAGAAGCCGTTATGTGTGTCACATCAGGATTTCGTTTCAGCAATGCCTGAATGCTGTCCAGGTCCTTCTGTACCCGAGACGGTTCGGTTCCTTCAGGCAATTTGTATTCCATATATAACTGGTTATATGTCATGTCGGGGAAGAATCCCTGGGGAAGGAACTGATAGCAGAACACACTGCTGGCAAACATTGCCACGAGTATCGCAAGTACGCTCCATCTGTGTCGGAGACAATAGCGGAGGAACAACCTGAGCCATGCGTAGAAACGGCCACCATATTGTACGGTTTCGGACATGGAAGACTGAGTCTCGGATTTGTTCTCGTTACCGTTCCTGCCGTAAAAAAAGCGAGATGCCATAAGCGGCATGTGTACGAGTGCCAGAATCCAGCTCAGCATCAACGAGACAGCAATGACTATAAACAGGTCACGCACATATACCCCCGTTGTGTCCGGCGACATGAATATAGGTAGGAATGCAAGGATGGCAATAAGCGTAGCACCCAGCAAGGGCATAGCTGTCTTACGCCCTATATCTGTAAGGGCATCCATACGCGGTTTCCCCGCTGCACGGTCCACAAGGATTCCGTCCACGATAACGATGGCATTGTCAACGAGCATACCCATTGCAAGGATAAAGGCTCCCAGCGAAACTCGCTGCAGCGTGCCGTCCTGCGTATACAGGACAAGGATACTGCCAAGGACGATTACTACCAGTTCGGCACCTATCATCAGACCGCTCCGAAGACCCATTGTAAAAATAAGGACGACGACCACAAGCATGACAGACTCTACAAGATTGACAAGGAAAGTGGAAAGTGACTCATTCACACGCTCAGGCTGATAGAACACCTTGTGGAACTCGACGCCTGCCGGCAAACGCTGCTTTCGCAACTGTTCCATACGCTCCCCGACTGCCGCACCGACCTTTGTTATATCCGTTCCCGTACGTGCAGAGATACATACACCCATCGCATGCTGTCCGTCGTACTGCATGGATGCGCGCACAGGTTCATCATATTCCTTTTCGACATCGGCTATGTCTCCGAGGCGTACCTGATCCTGTTCGTGCCCCTGAATAATGAGGTTGGCAATATCATCGACATTACGATACTTGTCATTCACCGTGACGCGGATACGATGATTGCCTGCATGGTAATAGCCACTGTAAACACTCTCGTTCTGACCGTTCAACGTCTGTAATATCTCTATGGGAGCAATGCCCAGGTTAGCCATCTTATCCTGATGGATAGAGACATTGATGCACTCGGTACGCTTGCCGTATATCTCTATGCGGCCTACACCTTCCACAGTACCAAGTTCGCGCTTTATAAACTCGGCATAGTCCGACAGCTGACGGTCCGAGAGTCCGTCGCCGGTTACTGCATAGAACATTCCGAAGACGTCGCCGAAGTCGTCTCTGACCGAGACACTGCGTACTCCGGGTGGAAGTACGGTAGCACCTACCTTGCGCCGCAGCATATCCCACTGCTGTTCCAATTCGTCCTCGCCGACAGTGCTGAGCAATTCCACTGTGATAATGCACATATCAGCGTAACAATAGCTCTGCACTGTATATACAGTGTTCATCTGACGGATGCTCTTTTCCAAGGGATCGACAAGTTCCAATTCCACCTGGTGGGCTGAGGCCCCAGGATAGACTCCGACAACAAGGGCCTGGCGCACCTTGATTTCGGGGTCTTCCAACTTTGACATATTGTAGTATGCAAATATGCCTCCTATCACCAAGACTGCAATAAGGAAGGACACAAGTTTGCTGTTCTTGAAAGCCCAACGGCCATAATCCATTTCCATAGGTCTCCTGTTTTTAAAAGGTCCTGAAAAACTGTATCTGGCAATACATCAGAGCAGTCCCCCGACATTGGTCTCGCTGGGCTGTGTAGCAGGAGTTACCGACTCGCCGTCCGTCAGCGTGTGAACTCCAGAGACGACAATCTGGTCTCCTATATTAAGTCCGGAACGGATATCTACAGTCCCATTGCCATGGACGGCGCCCAGTGTCACCTGCTTCCGGCTGACCTTTCCGCCGACATATACAAATACATACGATGCCTTGCCTGAATGGTGGATGGCAGAGAGAGGAACGGTAATTGAACGACGGCCATTATCCTTATATCTGAGATGTACCATTGTAGACATGCCAGGAGTAATCTGAGGATGATTTCCCTTCAGGCCAAGGCGGACTTCGTACAACTGATTGACATTTGCCTGACGGGCTATGTTCAAGAGCTGCAACGGGAACTCGACGTCAGGAACGACATCGAAACTGGCAGAAAAGGACGCGAACATATCACGCCTGAGGTTTTCTGATGCCGGGATATTGATGATGACCTCGGTCTGTCCCTGACCGATAAGGGATATGACTGGCATACCAGCACCTACTGTCTCGTAACTGTCACGCAGTACTGACTGGACATATCCGTCGAAGGGCGCACGCAACATGCAGTCAGCAACCTGATCGCGACAATGCTGCAGTTTCTGTTCCATCTGATGCAATCCATAGCGAGCCTTGTCGTAGTTGTTGGCTGTCCCCACGCCATCGTCTGTGTATAGTGACATGACACGGTTTGCCTCGTTTCTGACCTGCGTGTACTCTGCCTCGGCTGCTTCAAGCTGCACACGATAGTCCCGGTCGTCCATACGGGCTATTACCTGTCCTTGCCGTACATAGTCTCCTGCCTTCACGTAAACGCGCTGCAACGTACCGGAAACGCGAAATGCCACATTAGCCTCTTCGCTGGCACGTGTACGTCCAGGATATGTAACAGCTCTGTCTGACTGACCATCGGTGAGGGTCTGCAAAAGGACACGACGCACATAGCCAGACTGTTTCTGCTCCTGTCCACAACCTGCAAGCAGCATAATGGCTGAAGGAATCAGGATGCATAAAAAAGTTCTTGGAGAAATCCTGCCTGAAAGACAGGCAAATGACTTTTGGATAATCATGCTTCTTTCCTTTATTTTAAATTTCGGTTGCAAAATTAGCAAAATATTAACATATAAAGGAATCTGAAAACCCTAAAAAAAGATATTCTGACCCAAATCCTCACATGCAGTGACAGTACTGACCTGTCACGCCTACCAGCCTACTTCAGCGGAAACATAACAATCCATGTGAAAGCCAGTATGGCACCGACCACGCCGATGATACTGCCTACAAACAGCATGTGGCGCGTCGGGACAAGGCCTGTAGATGATGCTATGGCATTAGGTGGCGTGGAAATAGGCAGCGTCATGGCCAGCGAGGCACTTAATGCCATATATACGAGCAACGAGGCGACACCTCCGTATGGGGTGAGCGAGGATTCCACTGCGACGCCTAGCAATGCCAACATCGGCATCAGCAGATTGGCAGCTGACGTATTGGATATGAATGTGGAGATAGCATATATCATAAGACCTGCGACGATAATTATCATCCATACTGCCCATGAAGAAAACGGAACTGCGCTGATGAGCATGGTGCCCAATCCTGTACGTTTGCATGCCGTACCAAGTGAAAGCCTCCGGCAA
Organism: Prevotellaceae bacterium UBA3646; assembly: GCA_002373535.1. Classification (GTDB taxonomy): domain Bacteria; phylum Bacteroidota; class Bacteroidia; order Bacteroidales; family Bacteroidaceae; genus Physcousia. The sequence goes on from DFKL01000134.1 coordinate 8,032, forward strand.
CCATCCACAGCACTGCCCAGTCAATCCTGGCCAGATCATCCTTGTCAAAAATGCCTGTCGCAGAAAATATGGCAACAGGAACCATTGCTACGGCGCTTGAATCGTAGCCTGTCCATTCACCGGTAATCCAAGATGGTGACGACAAACGTTGCGAGTACCATCCAATAGTCACGTCCATGCGGCTTGGAATCCTCGATATCTATTATTATCTTCTTTGACTTGAAAGGATAGAGCCACAGCAACAGTACCCATGCGAACAGCAACATCACAAAGACATAAGGAACAAGGTGTAGCATCCATGTCTTGAAACCGATGTGGATACCCAACTCGGACAACTGTGCCAGTGCGATTGCATTAGGCGGGGTCCCTATGGGGGTGCCTATTCCGCCCAGGTTGGCAGCAATCGGTATGGACAGAGCCAAGGCTATGCATCCCCTCTCGTCATGAGGCATTCGTTTAAGTACAGGCACCATGAACGCAAACATCATCGCGGCCGTTGCTGTGTTGGACATGAACATGGAAAACATGCCGTTGAGCAGCAGGAATCCGAGCAAGACAAACTGGGGGGCGCCTGCCAAACATACGAAGCAGGTTCTTGGCAAGGAACGCATCCAGGCCGACTTTCCCGGCACAACCAGCCAATACGAAACCACCGAGGAACAATAGGATTATCGGATTGGCAAATGATTCCATCAGTTCAACATGACCGGCGACCGTTCCCTCCACAAAACCGCCGTCTGGCAAAGGGGTAAGCAGGAAGCCCTCGTCGCTGACAAAAAAAGTAGCAAGGTAATGATACACACCGAGATTGCCCATGCCGGGATTATCTCCAGTATCCACATCATTGCCGCAAAGACGAATATTGCCAGTGAACGCTGCTGCAATATCGTCATGGAATCCAGGCCAATCCACGACATTGGCATTAAGCCGACGAAAAGTGTAAGGACGGCGACTGCCATCAAGCCTATCTGCTTTTTCCGAACCATATTGAAATAATATCTGTATCTTTCCTTAAATATGCACAAAGTTAGTCCCTTTTGAGGGGGAAAAATAGTTTCTTGTCTTGAAAAATTATCTTAAAGCAGACTCTAATCTGCCTATAAGACGGACTCGGCATGCCATGCCATATCAATCATAGTATTCTATAGGCAATTCCTTGCTTATGTCTAGCTCTCTGCCATCGTCAAATATGTAAATCAGGTGCAAGCCTCTATAGACAGACGGAACCTTCAGCACATCCAACAGATGCCATCTGGGTGTTCCGAAATCATACGAAGAACGGTCCAGGAGAATACGGTTTGATACATAGTCGAAGTGATAATAGCCTCCACCAAGGCATGAATCTCCTGGTTGCAGAAGATCACGATGCTGATTCACCATTCCAATGCGAATGTAACCGTCCATCGTTATTATGAACTTTGGCAATGCCATATATGTGCAAAACTTTCAAACGGGAATATTTCCATCAGGAAATCGTTCCTTGATCTTGTTGTAACAATAATCTACGAGTTCTTTTGTTGCCATGACGTCATCCATGGCTCTATGTGAGTTTTCTCCCTTGAGATTGAACTCTCTTATTAAATTTTTAAGTCTATAGGATTTTTGTAAAGGGAACAAATACTTTGCCAGGATCCTCGAATCGAAGAATTCGGGATGATCATCCTTGAAAGTATGCGTCATTGTATCTCGCTTCAAATTATTGTCCAATATGTTATAGTCAAATATTACGTTATGTGCTAAAAGAGGCCGCTTGTTTATAAACTCCAAAAACATTTCCAATCCTTCCCTTCTGCCATATTTTTTATTCCTGGAATCGGCATAAGCCTTGACCATTGGATTTTCTATGTCTCCGAGATACTGAGGAATATTTTTTCCTTCATGCTTCTTTAGCATGATGTCGAACTTGCCGATTATCGTCCCGACTTTTACTACGACTGCAGCTATCTCGATTATGTCATCATCTTCA